>NZ_JBSGZO010000205.1:0-14525 GCF_053611045.1 Streptomyces sp. NPDC054841
GACCGCAGGACCGCGCCGTAGAGCAGCCCGCCGACCAGCGCGACGCCGATGACGCCCGGCAGGATCCAGTTGAGGGAGGAACCGGGTCCGGCGCCGATCAGGGCCTCGAAGTCCTTGACCGTGTAGACGGCGATCGCGACGAGGGCGAGGCCCGCGAGCCCGGAGGCGATGAGCCGCCAGGCCTGCGGTCCGGCGGCGCCGCGCCGTACGAAGAAGGCGATCACCGCGAACGAGGCGGCGGCCATCAGCAGGATGACGCCGAGCGCTCCGACGTTGCCCATCCACGTGAACAGGCGCAGCACGGGCGTGGTGGGGTCGCCCACGGGCAGGTCGTCGGTGACCGCGAAGGCCGCGATGACCAGGACGGAGACGGCGGACTGGAGCACGGAACCGGTGGCGGGGGCACCGCTGGCCTGGTTCGTACGGCCGAAGGCGGCCGGGAGCAGCCCCTCACGGCCCATGGCGAAGGCGTAGCGCGCGACGACGTTGTGGAAGCTGAGCAGGGCCGCGAACATGCCGGTGACGAAGAGGACGTGCAGGACGTCGGTGAAGGTGCCGCCGAGCCGGGTCTCGGTGAGCGAGAAGAGCAGCCCGGGTCCCTGCTTGCCGGCCTCGCCCGTGATGGCTCCGGGTCCGGTGGCCACGGTGAGGGCCCAGGCGCTGAGCGCGAGGAACAGCGCGGCGTACCCGACGGCGAGGAACATCACGCGTGAGACGACGACCTGCGGGCGGCTGGTCTCCTCCGCGTACACGGGGGACTGCTCGAAGCCGACGAACGCGGCGATGCAGAAGCAGAGGGCGGTGCCGAGGCCGGCGCCGGTGAGGGTGTCCGGGTTGAAGGCGCTCAGCGACAGGCCTTCGCTGCCCGGTTCGGCGACGGCTGCGATGTCGAAGATGACGACGAGCGAGCACTCGATGACGAGGAGCACGCCGAGCACCTTGGCGTTGAGGTCTATCTTCAGCCAGCCCAGTACGGCGACGACCGCGGCGGCGACGAGGGCGGGGACCCACCAGGCGACGTTCACGTCGAGATGGGTGGCGAGGAGCCCGGAGACCTCGAAGCCGAGGATGCCGTAGATGCCGACCTGCATGGCGCTGTAGGCGACGAGGGCGACGAGCGAGGCGCCGGCGCCCGCGGTGGGGCCGAGGCCGCGGGCTATGTACGCGTAGAAGGCGCCGGCGTTGTGGACGTGCCGGCTCATCTCGGCGTAGCCGACGCTGAACAGCATCAGGACGACTCCGAGGATGACGTACAGGAGGGGCTGGCCGACGATGCCCATCACACCGAACACGGTGGGCATGACCCCGGCGACGACCATCAGCGGGGCGCTGGCGGCGAGCACGGAGAGCAGCAGGCCCGCGGTGCCGAGGCGGTCGGCCCGAAGGGCGCGCTCCTGTCCTTTGTAGGTGTTGATCTCGCTCGTGCTGGTGGCGCTGGTGCTGGTGCTGGTCGCGTCGCTCGATCTGGCAGCCGGCGGCATGGCGGGATGGTCCCTTCGGCGATGGTGGTCGTTCATACGGTGCCGAGCGCGGCGTTGCGCGCGGCCTGGAAGGCGCGGTGCGGGTCCCGGTCCGGATACGACCAGGGGTCGGGGGTGGCGTGCGGGCCGATGCGGTGGAAGAGCGCGGCGGCCTCGCCGGAGCGGCCCTCGCAGACCTTGGCGTGGGCGAGGAAGTTGAGGTCGAGGCGGTTGCGCGGGTGGTCGTCGCGCTCCCATTCCAGCCACCAGTCGAAGGCGGCCTTCATCACCTGGCGGGCGCGGCGGCCGGTCCAGTGGCCGGAGCGCAGGGGGTCGGCCGGTTCGCTGCCGGCCGAGGCGAGCACGCGGTAGCGCTCGGCGTGCGCGACGACGGGCAGGACGGCGAGCGGGGAGTCGGCGGGGGCCTGTTCCGCGGCCCAGGCCGCGAAGTCGTAGACCTCGTGCAGCGGGTCCCGGCCGGCGCCGGGGTGCCGTTCGGCGAGTCTGGCGGTCATCAGATGGTGGGCGTGGTGGTTCTCGGGGTGCCGGGCGCGCACTTCGTCGAAGAGACTGGCGACCTCTTCCTCGGTGCCGAGGGTGCGGGCGAGGAGCAGCAGGGCGAGCCAGGGGGTGGGGTCGTGCGGGGCGAGCTCGGCGGCGGCGCGGCAGGCGGTACGGGCCCGCTCCGCAGGCTCCTTGCCGCGCAGTGCACCGAAGACGGCGGCGCAGGCGAGGAGCGCGGCGGCGTCGGCGCTGGCGGGCTCGGCGAGCAGCCAGTCACGCGCCCAGGCGGCGCTCGACGGCGGTGTGCCGAGCACGACGAGACGGTGGCCCCTGCGGTCCCAGTCGTCGCCGGTCCCGGCGAGCAGGGAGCGCACCGCGCTCCACCGTCCCTGCGCCAACTGGCCGCGCACGGCGACAAGTTCGGTGTCGTCGAGTGCGGGGTCGAAGGCATGCCCGGTGCGTGCTGCCCGACGTCGGGAGCGACCGAGCGGCGGAGGTGGGGGCATCCGCGGCTTCCTTCACAGCAGGATGTGAGCGAACGATCGCGCACAGCAAAGCGGTAGGGAAGGCTCCGCGTCAAGGGCGGTTCTGTGGGGGTGGCTGAGGTTCGAGGGGTGGACGGTGGCTGAATCAACTCCCGGAGCGGGCGGTGCGGTTGGTTCCGGCGCGGCTTCCGCGGCGGCCCGGGATTCCCGCTTCGGCTTCGGCTCCGGCTCCGGCTTCGGCTTCGGCTCCTATCCTGTTGCCATGATCGACGACGAACCCCTCAAGCCGTATCTGCTGGCCTTCCCCGGGCCGCTACGGGACAATCTGGTCGGCGCGGTCCTCTCCGGTGAGAAGGTCTCGACGACCGGGCTGCTGGCCGAGTACGAGGCGGAGCGGGAGGAGCTGCCGGAGCCCGGCGAACGGTCGGCCCTCATCGACTCCGCGGGCCGCGAGGTCGCGGTGATCGAGGTGACCGAGGTCCGGGTCCTGCCGCTGGGCGAGGTGGACCTCCGTCACGCGCTCGACGAGGGCGAGGGCCACCGGACGGTGGCCGAATGGCGCGCGGCGCACGAACGTTACTGGCACGGTGAGGAGATGCGCGAGGCGCTGGGCGACCCCGAGTTCACGGTGGACGACTCGACGATGCTGGTGGCAGAACGCTTCCGGGTGGTGCGGCGCTCGCACGACGCGTAGGCACTGCTCGGACGACGCGTAGGCGCTGCCCGGACGACGCGTAGGCGCTTCTCGCCCGTCGCGGCGGCACGGTGCGCGGCGGGCGAGGCAGGCGGTGTCCTCCGTCAGGACACCGCCTTCGCCGCCGCCCTCCCCGCCGCGCGGCCCGAGAAGATGCAGCCGCCGAGGAAGGTGCCTTCGAGGGATCGGTAGCCGTGGACCCCGCCGCCGCCGAAACCGGCCGCCTCGCCCGCCGCGTACATCCCGGGCAACGGCTCGCCGCCCGCCGTGAGCACCCGCGACGAGAGGTCCGTCTGCAGGCCGCCCAGCGACTTCCGGGTCAGGATGTTGAGCCGTACGGCGATGAGCGGACCCGCCCCGGGGTCGAGGATGCGGTGCGGGGAGACCGTGCGGATGAGTTTGTCGCCGAGGTACTTGCGGGCCCCTCGGATCGCCGTCACCTGGAGGTCCTTGGTGAAGGGGTTGACGATCTCCCGGTCGCGCGCGGTGATTTCGCGGCGCAGCCCGTCCTCGTCGATGAGCGGCTCCTTGGTGAGGGCGTTCATGCCGCGCACCAGCGCGCCCAGGTCCTTCTCGACGACGAAGTCCACGCCGTTGTCCATGAACGCCTTCACCGGGCCCGGCACGTCCAGGCGGGCCCGCGCGATGACGTCGCGGACCGACTTGCCCGTCAGGTCGGGGTTCTGCTCGGAACCGGAGAGCGCGAACTCCTTGCCGATGATGCGCTGGTCGAGGACGAACCACGTGTAGTCGTAACCGGACCTCATGATGTGCTCCAGCGTCCCGAGCGTGTCGAAGCCGGGGAAGAGCGGTACGGGCAGCCGCCGTCCGCGGGCGTCCAGCCAGAGCGAGGAGGGCCCGGGCAGGATCCGGATGCCGTGCCGGGCCCAGATCGGGTTCCAGTTCTCGATGCCCTCGGTGTAGTGCCACATACGATCGCGGTTGATGTGATGCGCGCCGGCCGCTTCCGCGATGCCGAGCATCAGCCCGTCGACATGGGCCGGTACGCCGGAGAGCATCTTCTCGGGCGGGGTGCCGAGGCGTTCGGGCCACTGGGCGCGTACGAGGTCGTGGTTGCCGCCGATGCCGCCGGAGGTGACGATCACGGCCTGGGCGCGCAGTTCGAAGGACCCGGTGACTTCGCGGCTGCTCGCCTTTCCGCGCTCGACGCCGGACGGCTCCAGGACCTCCCCCGTCACGGTGTCCACGGTCCCGTCGGTCCGGCCGAGTCCGGTCACCCGGTGGCGGAAGCGGAGCTCGACGAGCCCGCGGGCGACGCCCTCCCTGACCCGCCGCTCGAACGGCGCGACGATGCCGGGGCCGGTCCCCCAGGTGATGTGGAAGCGCGGCACGGAGTTGCCGTGGCCGTTCGCGTCGTAGCCGCCGCGCTCGGCCCAGCCGACGACCGGGAAGAACCTGACTCCCTGCGCGTGCAGCCAGGACCGCTTCTCACCGGCGGCGAAGTCGACGTACGCCTCGGCCCAGCGGCGCGGCCAGTGGTCCTCCTCGCGGTCGAAGCCGGCCGTACCGAGCCAGTCCTGGAGCGCCAGGTCGTGGCTGTCCTTGATGCGCATCCGGCGCTGCTCGGGCGAGTCGACGAAGAAGAGTCCCCCGAACGACCAGTGGGCCTGTCCGCCGATCGACTGCTCGGGCTCCTGGTCGAGCAGGATGACCTTCCGTCCGGCGTCGACGAGCTCTGCGGTGGCCACGAGGCCCGCGAGGCCTGCCCCGATCACGATGACATCAGCGTCGTACGCCATGGGTGGTGTCCCTCTCGGAGCGGGCGCCCGGTGGCGCGGCCCGGTTAGCGGCTCGGTTCAGTGGCTGGGTTCAGCGGCTGGGCTCAGTAGCCGATTTCCACGACTGGGTTCGGTAGCTGGGTTCGGTAGCTGGGTTCAGTGGCTCCGATCTTCTGTACGCGGCAGTAACTCGTCAACAGTTTCAACCCGCGCGAGACGGCTCTCGCTTTTAATAATGTCCAGCATCACAGTCGCGGTATGGCGAGGACATCGGGACCCGGGACCCGGGAGAAGCTCATCCGCGCGGCCGAGGAGATCTTCGCGGCGCAGGGCGTCGACGGAGCGCAGATCCGCGACATCGTGCGGCTCGCGGGCCAGAGCAATCCGTCGGCCGTGCAGTACCACTTCGGCTCGCGCACCGGACTCGTGGAGGCGGTGATGGCCGGCCGCCAGGCCCGTACGGAACAGGTGCTGGCGCCGCTGCTCGACGGGGCTCCGGACGATCTCCGCGAGCTGGTGGCCGTCCTGGTCATGGCGGAGGCGACCGAGCTGCACTCCGAGCGGGGGCTGCGCTGTCTGCGGATCTCGGCCCAGCTGAGCCATGAGAGCGGCGTACGCACCCGCACTCCGCACCCCACGCTCGACGGCACCGCTTACTGGCGGCTCATCGAACGCGTCGAGGCCTGTCTGACCCCGGCCGGGCTCCCCGAGCCGGTCCTGCTGGAACGCCTGGACCTCGCGCTCACCCTGATCGGCGCGGCACTCGCCGACCGGGCGCGCCTGTACCTCGACGGCATCGCCCCGCTCACCGGCGAGGAGTTGTTCCTCGCCGACCTCGTCGAGACCACCACCGCACTGCTGCGGGCACCCTTACCCGCCGCCCGGTTCACCACCACATGAGGGGACACCACATGACCGATCTCGGCGGAAAGACCATCGTCATCACGGGCGGCGCACGCGGACTGGGTGCCGAGGCCGCCCGGCACGCCGTCGCGGCCGGCGCGTCGGTCGTCCTCACCGACGTCCTGGACGACGAGGGCGAGGACGTCGCCGCGGAGCTGGGCGGGCATGCCCGGTTCCTGCGCCACGACGTGACCTCGCAGGAGGACTGGCAGCGGGTCGCGCAGTACGCGGTGGCGGAGTTCGGCGGGATCGACGGGCTGGTCAACAACGCCGGGATAGCCGCCGGTCAGTTCATCGAGGCGGAGAGCGTCGAGCACTTCCGCAGGGTCCTCGACATCAACCTCACGGGCGTGTTCATCGGGATGAAGACGGTCATCCCGGCCATGAAGGAGCGGGGCGCGGGCTCGATCGTCAACATCTCGTCGGCCGCCGGGCTGATGGGCCTGGCCCTGACCGCCGGCTACGGCGCGTCGAAGTGGGGTGTGCGGGGGCTGACGAAGATCGGCGCGGTGGAGCTCGGGACGGCGCGGATCCGCGTCAACTCGGTGCACCCGGGCATGACCTACACGCCGATGACCGCCTCCGTCGGCATCCGGACGGGCGAGGGCATGTACCCCAACACGCCGATGGGGCGGGTCGGCGAGCCGCACGAGATCGCGGGCGCGGTGGTCTTCCTGCTCTCCGACGCGGCCTCGTACGTGACGGGCGCCGAGTTGGCGGTGGACGGCGGCTGGACCACGGGCCCGACGGTGAAGTACGTCATGGGGCAGTGAGTCCGGTCCGGTCGGCCGGCCTGACGCGATGAGTTGGAGGAGGGGGTCGGCCTGATTGGATGAGGGCATGAGTGCCGCTTCCAGTCCCTCCGACGAGATCCTCGACATCGTCGACGAGAACGACGAGGTCATCGGGCAGGCCCCGCGCGGCGAGGCGTACGCGCGGGGTCTGCGCCACCGCTGCGTGTTCATCCAGGCCCGGGACGCGGAGGGCCGGATCTTCGTCCATCGCCGCACCCCGACGAAGCTCGTCTTCCCCTCCCTGTACGACATGTTCGTCGGCGGTGTCGTCGGCGCGGGCGAAACGTACGACGAGGCGGCGCTGCGCGAGGCCGAGGAGGAACTCGGCGTCTTCGGGCTCCCCCGGCCCGTCCCGCTCTTCAAGTTCCTCTACGACGCCCCGGCGACGGATCCGGGACAGATCTGGCAGACCTGGTGGTCGGCCGTGTACGAGGTCCGGTGCGAGCTGCCGGTGAACCCGCAGGCCGAGGAGGTCGCCTGGCACGCCTTCCTGCCGGTGGCGGAGCTGGAGTCACGGCTGGGCGAGTGGGAGTGGGTCCCGGACGGCCTCGCCGCGTACGAACGTCTGCGCGACCATCGGGCCTCGGCGGGCTGAGCCCGGCCGGTGACGGCGCGGGCGCGCACCTCGGGTGGCCAGTGCCGGAAGTGCCGGTCCGGGGCACTGACAATGCCGCGGGTAGGGTGCGACGCGTGAGCGAATTCGTACAGAGTCTGCGGCTGTGGTTCGCGCCCCGGCGGCTCCAGGACGAGGGCGAGACCCCCGACTACCGCTTCTCGCTCGCCAATGAGCGCACCTTCCTCGCCTGGCTGCGTACCGCGCTCGCGCTGATCGCCGGGGGCTTCGCCGTCGACCAGTTCCTGCCCGATCTGCGCTGGGGTGTCCGCGTGGGTCTTTCGCTCGCGTTGATCGGTACGGGCGTGCTGTGCGCGCTGCGGTCGGTCAATCACTGGGTGCGCTGCGAGCGGGCGATGCGGCGCGGCGAGGATCTGCCCGTGTCGCGCTTCCCGACGCTGCTGGCGCTGGTCGTGGGCGCAGTGTCGGTCGCGATGGTGGTGGTCGTCTCCTGGGGCCGTGGGTGAGCGGCGGCGCCCGCGATCCGGGGCTGCAGCCGGAGCGGACCCGGCTGGCGTGGCGGCGTACGACGCTGTCCTTCACGGTCGTCGCGGTGCTCGCGGCGCGGCAGGTCGTCCGGCACGACGAGATCTCGGGAGGCGATGTCGTCGCCTTCGCGCTGAGCGCGCTGGTGTGGCTGGCGTTCCTGTCCGTGGCGCACCGGCGCATCGGGGTGATGGCAGCGGGGCGGCCGCCGGGCGCGATGCCCCTCGGTCAGGCTCTGGCAGCCACCCTGTGCACGCTCGCGCTCGCCGCGTTCGCCGTCACGATTGTGTGGTGACCGTGCGGGGACCGCATCGCGAGGTGATCCGGCCGGGTGAGGTGATCCGGCCGGGTGAGGTGACCGGACGGGTGAGGTGACCGGACGGGCGAGGGCGGTCAGCCCTCCCAGTCGACGGTGACGACGATCTTTCCGCGGGCGTGGCCCTCCTGGCTGAGCCGGTGGGCGTCGGCGGCCTTCTCCAGCGGGAAGCTGCGGGCCACATGGACCGAGATGACCTCCTCCTCGGCGAGTTCGCTCAGCCGGTACAGGTCCGCGGTGTTGGGCCGTACGAAGACATAGCGTCCGCCGAGCGTGGTCACCGCCGCGTCGCTGATGGAGGCCAGCCGGCCGCCCTTGGCGAGCAGCTCCGCGGAGACGGTCAGGGTCTCGCCGCCGATGGTGTCGAAGACCGCGTCGACCCCTTCGGGCGCGAGGGCCCGTACCCGCTCGGTGAGCCCTTCGCCGTACGTCACCGGCTCCGCGCCCAGATCGCGCACGTGCTCGTGGGACGGCTCGCTCGCGGTGCCGATCACCCGGGCGCCGAAGTGGCGGGCGAGCTGCACGGCCATCGACCCGACCCCGCCGGCCGCGGCGTGCACGAGGAGCGTGTCGCCCTGTCGCACCCCCAGGGCCTGCGTGAGCACCTGGTAGGCGGTGAGCCCGGCCAGCGGCATCCCCGCCGCTTCCTCGAAGCTCAGATTGCGGGGTTTGCGGGCGAGGGTGCGGACGGGGGCGGCGACGTACTCGGCGAAGGTCCCCCGGGACAGGAAGTCCTCACGGACATAGCCCATCACCTCGTCGCCGACGGCGAACTCGGGCACGGAGGCACCCGGCTGGACGACGACCCCGGAGACGTCCCAGCCCGGGATCACCGGAAAGACGGCGTCGAGCACCGCATCCAGGTAGCCCTCGCGGAGTTTCCAGTCGACCGGGTTGACGGCCGCCGCCCGCACCTTGACCAGGACGGAGTCGGGCCCGACCTTCGGCTCCGGGAGCTCGCCGTACTCCAGGACCTCGGGACCGCCGTAGCGGCGGTAGCTGATCGCCTTCATGCTCCGACCCTCCGACCCGCCCGGGGCTTGCGCAAGCTGAAGGCCGTCCCGGGGGTCACCTGGGCGTGTCGTCCGGATCGTGCCGCGGCACACCGCCGGTACACCGAATAAACGGATATTACGTACTAACCTGGGCGAAACCAGGAGATCCCGATCCACCGCGAAGGTGAACCACATGACCGTCCTCCACCAGGAGCACCCCACGCACGAGCACGCCCACCAGCCGGGCTGCGGGCACACCGAGATCGTGCACGGCGACCACATCGACTACGCACACGACGGACATCTGCACCGCTCGCACCAGGGCCACTGGGACGAATGCGAGCCGGGCGGCCATGTCATGCACAGCGACCACGCTCACCAGCACGGCGAGGGCTGCGGGCACACCGCGGTCGCCCACGGCGACCATGTCGACTACGTCCACGACGGGCACCGCCATGCCGCCCACAACGGGCACTGGGACGACCACTGACCCCCCGTTCCGCCCGGCTGAGGCCAACTGGCAGGCTGTCCTCGTCAGTTGGCCACGATCTCCAGGAGCCGCGGTGCCTGCCACCGATCCGTACACCGTCCAGCTCGCGCCGTCGGTGCAGGCGTACGTCCAGCCCGACGGCGGCTGGTGTCTGAACAACGCGGGAATCATCAGCGACGGTGAGTCCACGCTCCTCGTCGACACCGCCGCCACCGAGCGGCGCGCGCTGCTGCTGCGCGAGGCGCTCCTGGCGACCGGAGCCCCGCTGCCGCGCACGCTCGTCAACACCCACCACCACGGCGACCACACATACGGCAACTGCGTGTTCACGCCGGACGCCACCGTCGTGGGCCATGAGTCCTGCCGCTCGGAGGCCCTCGCCGCCGGGCATCAGCTCCACCTCATCTGGCCGCAGACCGACTTCGGCGACATCACGATCACCGCGCCGGACGTGACGTACAGCGAGCGGCTGACGCTCCGGGCCGGCGGGACCGAGGTGCGGCTGATCCACCCGGGGGTGGCGCACACCACGGGCGACACGATCGTCCACCTCCCCGAGCACGGGATCGTCTTCACGGGCGACCTGGTCTTCCAGGGCGGTACGCCGTTCATCCCCATGGGCTCGCTCAGCGGCTCGCTGCAGGCCCTGGAACTGCTGCGCTCGCTGGACGCCGGGACCGTCGTCCCGGGGCACGGCCCGGTCACCGACCCGTCGGCGTACGACGCGACGGAACGGTATCTGCGATACGTCGCCGCACTCGCCGAGACCGGGCACGCCAAGGGCCTCACCCCTCTGGAGACGGCACGCGACGCCGACCTCGGGGAGTTCGCCGAGCTGCGCGAGAGCGAGCGGCTGGTGGCCAATCTGCACCGGGCGTACGCCGAACTGGAGGGGCAGCCCGCCGGCTCGCCGCTCGACCCCGTCGCCGTCTTCGGGGACATGGCGGTGATGAACGGGGGTGTACCGGTGGCGTGCCACGCCTGACCCTTTCGGGGCTCCGTCCCCGAGCCCCCGCGCCTCGGTCCCCCTGCCCCCTGTGGGCGTGGGGGACCCCCGGCGGGGCTCGTTCCGAGCCCGTCGGGGCACCCCCGGGCGAAGCCCCGGGGGACGTCGAGGACGGACACGCCGGCCCGCCGGACGGGGGAACCGGCACGCTCCGAAGCCCCACCCGCAGGGCGCGAACCGGGGCCCGGGGCCAAGGCCTGCCAAGGCCCCCGGTCACCGGTCACCAGCGCGGCATCACCGGGGTGCGCCACCGGGGGTCCGCCTTGCGCATCGCCGCCGCGTCGTCGCGCTCGCGCATCGTGCCGTCGTCCTCCAGCCAGCGCCGGTGCAACGCCGCCAGCTTCTCGCGGTCGAGTTCGACGCCGAGGCCCGGTGCGTCGGAGACGGTCAGCCGCCCGCCGCGGAAGACGTGGCGGGTGGTGATGACGTCCTCGGTCTGCCAGGGGTAGTGGCTGTCGCAGGCGTGGTCGAGGTTCGGGACGGTCGCGGCGACATGGGTCATGGCCGCGAGACTGACCCCCAGATGCATGTTGGAGTGCATCGAGAGTCCGACGCCGAACGTCCGGCAGATGGCGGCCAGTTCGCGGGTCTTGTGCAGGCCGCCCCAGTAGTGGTGGTCGCTGAGCACGATCTGTACCGCGTCACGTGCGAAGGCGTCGGCGATCTCGGGGAAGGTCGTCACGCACATGTTGGTCGCCAGCGGTACGTCGGTACCCGCGGCGATCTCGGCCATCCGGTCGGTGCCGCTCGCCGGGTCCTCCAGATATTCGAGGACGTCCTTCAGCCGTTCGGCGACGTACAGCGAAGTCTCCACGGACCAGGCGCCGTTGGGGTCGAGGCGCAGCGGCCGGCCGGGGAACGCTTCGGAGAGTGCCCGGATCGCGGCGATCTCCTGGTCCGGCTCGAAGACACCGCCCTTGAGCTTGAACGAGCTGAAGCCGTGGTCGCGCTCCAGGCGCAGCGCCTGGGCGACGATCCCCGCGGGGTCGAGGGCGGCGCTCCAGTCGTCCTGCTCGCCGCCGTCCGGGTGGGCGTCCCAGCGGTAGAAGAGATACGCGCTGTACTCGACGGAGTCGCGGACCTTGCCGCCGAGCAGGGCGTGCACGGGCAGTCCGAGCGTCTTGCCCAGGGCGTCCAGGCAGGCGACCTCGAAGCCGGAGACGACCGAGAGCCGGAGCTTGTCCGCGGTCTGGACGCCCCGCAGTCCGCCGGCGTCGACACGCTCGTCGGCGGCCCGCGAATCGCCGCACACCTGGTCGGCGAGGCCGAAGAGGCCGTTCAGATCGGTGACCGAACGGCCGGGGAGTGCCTCGGCGAGGGGCCCGGCCAGTTCGAGGTATTTGCCGTCGCCGTACGTCTCGCCCACTCCCGTCACTCCACCTCGCGTGACGACCTCCACGATGAGGCGTGGGGTGTACGGCTGGTGGACGCCCTGGGTGTTGAGCAGCGGCGGATCGGCCATGAGGATCGGAGTGAGGCGGACCGTGTCGATGAGCAGCGCGGTATCCATACATGAACCCTATTCAGAAATACGATCAGGAGACCAGGGGTGGAGCCGGTCTTTCCGGACGGACCCTGGACGACATACCGACTGGTCGGTCATCATGAGTGCGAACCGAATCGCCGCCCCACCGGAGGTGCCCCCGATGAGCTCAGTCCACCCGCCAGGCCTCGACCCCGAGCAGCTGCGCGGCTTCCTCGACCGCGAGCGACCGGGCCTGGCGAACGGACCGCTCAGCGCCCGGCTGATCCAGGGCGGCCGGTCCAACCTCACGTACACCGTCACCGACGGCGCCGGCCGGTGGGTGGTCCGCCGGCCCCCGCTCGGCCACGTGCTGGCCACCGCCCACGACATGAAGCGTGAGCACCGGGTGATCAGCGCCCTGCACCCGACGGCCGTGCCGGTGCCCGAACCGGTGCTGCTGTGCGAGGACGAGTCCGTACTCGGCGCGCCCTTCTACGTCATGGAGTTCGTCGAGGGCACGCCGTACCGCACGGCCGAGCAGCTCGCGCCGCTCGGCCCGGAGCGCACCCGCAACGCCCTCCTCGGCCTCGTCGACACGCTCGTCGAGCTGCATGCCGTGGACCCCGAATCGGTGGGCCTGGGCGACTTCGGCCGCCCGGAGGGCTTCCTCGACCGGCAGCTGCGCCGCTGGGGCAAGCAGCTCGACGCCTCCCGCAACCGCGAGCTCGCGGGGATCGACGAGCTGCACGCCGCCCTCGGCCGCGCCCTGCCCACCTCGCCCGCGCCCACCGTCATCCACGGCGACTACCGCCTCGACAACGTCCTGATCGGCGACGACGACCGGATCAAGGCGATCCTCGACTGGGAGATGTCCACGCTCGGCGATCCGCTCACCGACCTCGGGCTGCTGGTGATGTACAGCCAGAAGCTGGAGCTGCCGGACTCCCCCGTCAGCACCACGGCCGGAGCTGCCGGCCACCCCGATCCCGCCGAGCTGATCGAGCGCTACGCCGCCCGCTCCGGCCGCGACACGTCCGCCATCTCCTGGTACACGGCGTTCGCATGGTTCAAGCTCGCCGTGATCCTGGAGGGCATCCACTACCGCTACACCCTCGGCCAGACCGTCGGCGCCGGCTTCGACCGCATCGGCGATCTCGTCCCCGTCTTCATCGAGCACGGCCTCACCACCCTCCAGGAAGGCTGATCACCCCCATGGACTTCGCATTCGACGCGCGCACCGAGGAACTGCGGGCCAAGCTGCTCGCCTTCATGGACGAGCACGTCTATCCGGCCGAGGCGGTCGAGCACGAGCAGCGCGCGAAGCTGGCCTCGCCGTGGGACACCCCGGCGATCATGGATGAGCTCAAGGCCGAGGCCCGTAAGCAGGGTCTGTGGAACCTCTTCCTCCCGGACGAGGAGTACGGGGGCGGGCTGACCAATCTCCAGTACGCGCCGCTCGCCGAAATCACGGGCCGCAGCCCCCACTTGGCACCCACCGCGCTGAACTGCGCGGCCCCGGACACCGGGAACATGGAGGTGCTGGCCATGTTCGGGTCCGACGAGCAGAAGAAGCAGTGGCTGGAGCCCCTGCTGGCCGCCGACATCCGCTCGGCCTTCGCGATGACCGAGCCCGAGGTGGCCTCGTCCGACGCGACGAACATCGAGACTCGGATCGAGCGAGCCTCCGACGGGACGGCCGAGTACGTCATCAACGGCCGTAAGTGGTACATCTCCGGCGCGATGAACCCGAACTGCAAGATCTTCATCGTGATGGGCAAGACCGACCCCGAAGGCGACGACATCCGCCGCCAGCAGTCGATGATCCTCGTCCCGCGTGACACGCCCGGCGTCGAGGTCCGGCGCGCCATGCAGGTGTACGGCTACGAGGACCACTCCCACGGCGGCCACGCCGAGGTCGTCTTCGACAACGTCCGCGTGCCGGCGTCGAATCTGATCGGCGAGGAGGGCGGCGGCTTCGCGATCGCCCAGGCGCGGCTCGGCCCCGGCCGTATCCACCACTGCATGCGGCTGATCGGCATGGCCGAGCGGGCGATCGAGCTGATGTGCCGCCGGGCCGTGTCCCGTACCGCCTTCGGCAAGCCGATCGCCCAGCAGGGTGTGGTGCAGAACTGGATCGCGGACGCCCGGGTGACGGTCGAGCAGCTGCGGCTGCTGGTGCTGAAGACCGCGTGGCTGATGGACACGGTCGGCAACCGCGGCGCGCACACGGAGATCCAGGCCATCAAGATCGCCACTCCGCGTGCGGTCGTCGACATTCTCGACAAGGCGGTCCAGGTGCACGGCGCCGGCGGGGTCAGCCAGGACTTCCCGCTGGCCGAGCTGTGGGCGGCGGCGCGGACACTGAAGCTGGCGGACGGCCCGGACGAGGTGCACCAGCGGTCACTGGCGCGGCGCGAGCTCAAGCAATACCTCTAGGGCGGTCCAGGTCTCCGGGGGGCTTCGCCCCTGGGACGTGTTGGGAAAGTAGCGCCGTCCGCCCGGAGGGCGGGGCCCGCGGCGTCTGGTGCGTGCGATCGCAAGGCGGTGGGGGCACCTCCCAGCGGTAGCTGGGGGA
>NZ_JBSGZO010000206.1:0-14494 GCF_053611045.1 Streptomyces sp. NPDC054841
GGCCGCGCCCGGACGGCACCGGTGGGCGCTCCGGCACCGCGGGCCGATCCGCACCACGTCCGGTCAGTGCCAGCCCTCCCGGTACGCCGCCCAGTCCCCCTCCTCCGCCGCGAAGTCGACGTACAGTGCCACCCCGAACCGCTCCCGCTCGCGGTCCGTTCGTCCGAGCCCGAGTCGCGTGCCCCGGATCGCCGCGGCCACCGTCTCCGCGTTCTCCCAGTGGCCGAGGTCGTCCTCGTGGAAGAACGGCAGCCCCATCAGCAAGTCGGTGCCCTGCGGCGTGACTTCGAGCGCGAGAGCCGTCTGCTGGGCGACATAACCGCCGTACAGGCTCTCCAGCGGCATCCACGTGTCGTACGACATGACGGCTATCTGGTCGACCCGGCGGGCCACTTCGCCGAAGAACTCCTGCGACCACCACTTGGGGCTGCCGGTGACCCGGCCCGCAGCCGAGTGCGCGGCCGGCAGGGGGTCTATCTGGTGCGCGGCGACGGACAGCGGGGCCCTGCGCTTCTTGGTGAGGACACGCAGATCGTCGAGGAGTGACAGATAGTCACGGTCGCCGGAGTGCAGGGGCTCCAGGTCGAAGTGGACGCCGTCGAAGCCCGCGTCCAGGATCTGGGCCGTGGAGCGTACGACCGCGTCACGGGTGGCCGCGTCGGGCAGGCGCAGCCCGTCCGGCGACTCGGTGGCCAGCTTGTCGCCGAGCCAGGCCTGCACCCGCACGCCCGGCAGCTTCCGGTGCACACCGTCGATCAGCCACCTCGCACGCGGATACCGCGCGGCGGGCAGCGTACCGTCGTGCTCCAGCGGTCCGGCGTGCACGTACAGGTCCCGTATCCCGGTCCCCCGGATCCGCGCGGCGAAGGCGTCCAGGTCGGCGTCCTTCTTCCGGCCGTCCACCCAGGCGTGACCCAGCCAGACGGCGTCCTTGCCGCGGGTCTTCGTGCCCTTCTCGTACTCCCCCGCATAGTTCCACCGCAGCGCGGCGGCTCCGGTGAGGGCGGGCACGACCAGCAGCATGACGAGCGCGACGGCGATCCGTCTGGGCCATCTCAGCCACGAGCTCCCGGACCTCGGGCTCCCGCGCCACGGATTCCCGGAGCGCAGGCCCCCGAAGCGCAGGTTCCCGAGCCGGGCGCGGGCGCGCCGCAGAATGGCGCGCGGTTCTACGTTCACCGGATCCCCCGTCAGCAGTGCCGAATGATCTCCAACCCTAGACGCCACCACTGACAGTGACGGTCACGCACCGTGCACATCACGCTCGGCACGGGCCAGCCAGTCCAGGTACCAAGCGGCGAATCCGCGGCCCTTCGGCACGACCCCGCCGTCACAGGCCCGCACGTCGTCCCAGACCGTGCCGCGGTGCTCCCCCGTCATGACCAGCAGCGAGTCGTAGCCGCAGCCCTGCTCGCTGATGAAGACGGATCCGGCGGTCTGGGCGTCGTAGAGCTCCTCGTACCGGTCGTCCCAGGCCCGGTGTGCCCGCCGGAACTCCTCCTCGTCCGGGTAGGCGTCCCGCTCCGGCTCCTCGTCGTCGTACGCGTCGAGTTGCCGCTGCACTTCTTCCGGGGCGAAGGGCCGGCCCGCGTCGGCGACGGCCGTTTCTGTTCCGGGGAAGGCCAGGCCGACACCGCGCCAGGCCCAGCGGCCGTCCTTGTAGTGCGGTGTGGTCAGGCCGTAGTCCGGCCCGGCGCCGCCGGCGCCCACCGTCAGCAGAAAGCTGCGGTACTCGGCCGGAAGTTCCGAGCCCAGCCCGGCCTCGAGCGAGCGCACGTCCTGCTCGCGCATCGGCGGCCGGAGCTCGAAGCCGTGCCCCCGGGCGCCGAAGACCTCGCGTGCCCTGCCGTGCTTGCGCAGCGCGGTCACCCGCTCGCGCACCCCGGTCCATATGTTCTGCGTCCCCTCGCCCATGCCCACCAGGCTAGGGACGGCGGGCCGGGCGGGCCCGGGATTTTCCGGCGGGGCCGCAGGCCGTCCGGTCGCGCGACCCAGGCCACGGACATAGCCTCCCAAACGTGACGCGAATAGCCACCCGGGTCCTGCTGGCCATGCTGGTGGCGGCGTGGTGGTTCGTCATGCCCGCCGCTCAGGATGCCCGTGCGGAGGATCCGGTGCAGCTGTCCCGCCAGGGCCAGATCACCGACCGGGTCGATGCGCTCGGGGACCAGGAGGGCCAGGTGGCGCAGGCTCTCGACCGGCTCTACGACGAGCAGCGCGTCCAGCTCTTCGTCGTGTACGTACATGACTTCTCCGGCCGCTCGCCGCAGAGCTGGGCCGACGCGACCGCGACGAAGAACGGCCTGGGGCTCGACGACCTGCTGCTCGCGGTCGCGACGCGCGACCGGCAGTACGCGTACTCCGCCGACCCGGACTCCCGCCTCACCCAGGCACAGCTCGACGAGGTCGCGCAGACCGCGATCGAGCCGGCGCTCCGGCAGAACGACTGGGCCGGTGCCGCGATCGGTGCCGCGAACGGCTACGCCGCCGTGCTCGGGGGGCAGCCCGTGCCCACGCCGTCGATCACGCCCGGGCAGGCCGACCCCGGCGGCGGAGAGGGGGCCTCGGCCACCGACCTGATCCTGCCGGTGGCCGTGCTCGGAGGGGCGGGCGTCATCGCCGCGTACGCGTACAGAAGGCGCAAGAGACGGATCGCCGAACGGACCACCCCGGGCGGCGGGAAGGGCTGGGGCGCGCCGGAGGAACCCTCTCCGACGCCGCTGCCCGAGCTGGACGCCCGGGCGAAGCAGACGCTCGTGGAGACGGACGACGCGCTCCGCACGAGCCACGAGGAACTCGGTTTCGCGACGGCGCAGTTCGGTGAGGAGGCCGCGAAACCGTTCACCGACGCGGTGGCGTACGCGCAGAGCGAGCTGACGGCAGCGTTCCGGCTGCGGCAGGCGCTCGACGACGCCTTTCCGGAGGACGACACGACCCGGCGGCGGATGCTGGAGGAGATCATCTCCCGTTGCGCGGAGGCCAATCGGCGACTGGACGAGGAGTCGGAGGACTTCGACCGGCTCCGCGCCCTGGAGGAGAACGCCCCGCAGGCCCTCGCCACGGCCGAGTCCGCCTACCAGGAGCTCAGCGGGCGGGCGGACACGGCGGAGGCCACCCTCGCCGTCATGCGGCAGCGGTACGCCGAGTCCGCCGCCGCTCCCGTCATCAGCGATGTCGAACAGGCCAAGGAGCGGCTGCTGTTCGCGAAGACCGCGCTCGACCAGGCGCGGCAGTCCGCGGACACGGCCGACAACGCCACGGCGGCCGTGCACGTCCGCGCCGCGGAAGGCGCGGTCGACCAGGCCGGACGGCTCGTCGACGCCGTCGACCGGCGCGCCCGGGAACTCGCGGAGGCGGCTGGGAAGCTGCCGGGTGCGCTCACCGAGACGCAGGCGGATCTGGCCGAAGCGCGGGGCCTGCTGAAGGGTACGGCGGAGGGGGTGTCCACGGCCGATCTCCAGGGCCGGATCGCCCGGGCGGAGACGGTACTCGCCGATGTGCTGCGGGCGACGGACGCCGGTCCGTACGACCCGATCGACGCGTTGCGCCGGATCGAGGAGGCGGACGCCGCGCTGGACGAGGCCCTGGCAGGCGCGCGGGAGCGCGAGGAGGGCGCGCGCCGGGCCCGCACGCTGCTGGACCAGGCGACGCTGACCGCCCGCTCCACGATCGGGGCGGCCGTGGACTTCATCACGACGCACCGCGGGGCGGTCGGGTCGCAGGCCCGCACCCGGCTCACGGAGGCACAGCGCCGGCTGGAGCGGTCGCGGGAACTCGCGGAGGCGGACGACGCCCAGGGTGCGCTGGCCGAGGTGCATCAGGCGGACGCACTCGCCCAGCAGGCGCAGAGCCTCGCCGAGCAGGACGTCCGCTCGTACGGGAACCCGTTCGGCCCGGGCGGTGTACAAGGAGGTGGAGGCGGGCTCGGCGGTGCGGTGCTCGGCGGGATCATCCTCGGCGGCCTGTTCGGCGGCGGGGGCGGACAGAGAGGAGGCGGGGGCTATGGCGGGGGTCTGGGGGGCGGTGGCTTCGGCGGCGGCCCGGGCAGTTTCGGGGGCGGGGGCACACGCGGCCGGCTGGGCGGCGGTGGCCGTTTCTGACGCGGTTCTCTTCCTGCTCCGACTTCGAACTGGACTCCGAACTGAACTCCGGACCGGACTCCGGAATCGGCTCCCGATCCGACTTCGACCGACTCGCATTCCGCACAAGGAGAAGTGCCATGACCAAGCAGACCATCCTCGGCCGTGTCGCCCAGCTGGCGAAGGCCAACATCAACGCGCTCCTGGACCAGGCCGAGGACCCGCAGAAGATGCTCGACCAGCTGATCCGGGACTACACGAACAACATCGCGGAGGCGGAGCAGGCGGTGGCGAGCACCATCGGCAATCTGCGCCTGATGGAGCAGGACCACCAGGAGGATGTGAACGCGGCAAAGGAGTGGGGCGGCAAGGCGCTGGCCGCGAGCCGGAAGGCCGACGAGCTGCGAGCCTCCGGGCAGAGTGCGGACGCCGACAGGTTCGACAACCTCGCGAAGGTGGCGCTGCAGCGGCAGTTGCAGTCCGAGAGGGAGGCGAAGACCGCCGAGCCGACGATCGCCACGCAGACGGAGGTCGTGGACAAGCTCAAAACAGGCCTCGACCAGATGAAGGCGAAGCTCGGCGAGCTCCAGGCCAAGCGGGACGAGCTGGTGGCCCGGGCCAAGTCGGCCCAGGCGCAGAACCAGATGATGGACGCGGTCAAGAACATCGATGTGCTGGACCCGACGAGCGAGCTCAACCGCTTCGAGGACAAGGTGCGCCGGGAGGAGGCGAAGGCGATGGGCAAGCAGGAGCTCGCCGCCTCGTCGCTGGACGCCCAGTTCGAGCAGCTGGACGCCCTGGGCGACAGCGCCGAGATCGAGGCACGACTGGCCGCCCTGAAAGCCGCGTAGCGGCCCGTGGCGGGCGGAAGCGCGGCATGCCGCCGCGCGCCGGGCCGCCCCGGACCCCTGGGCAGCGACAGGAGCCCCGGCCCCGACCGCTGTGGCAGGAATCCCGGCCCCGACCGCCGTGGCGGGTGCCCCGGTCAGAACATGCTGAGGAGCTGTTCCACGCTCGGCTCGGCCGCCGAGTCCCCGTCCGGCAGGGCGAGTTCGAACCACACGGTCTTTCCCCGGTGGGTTCGGCGCGAGCCCCAGGCCGCGCTCAGCAGGCCGACGAGCTGGAGTCCGCGGCCGCCCTCGTCGGTGTCCCGGGCGCGCCGGCGCCGGGGCTGTACGAGACCGGCGTCCCACACCTCGCAGACGAGGGTACGGTCGCGCAGCAGCCGCAGCCGGATCTCGCCCTCGCCGTAGCGCAGCGCGTTGGTGACGAGTTCGCTGACGAGCAGTTCGACCGTGTCCACGAGCGGTTCGAGATCCCAGGCGACCAGCTGAGCCCGGGCCAGCTCACGGGCACGGCCCACCGAGCGGGGTTCGCGGGGCAGCCGCCAGTCGCCCACCGCCTCGCTGGGCATCCCCTGGATGCGGGCCATCAGCAGGGCGATGTCGTCCTCGCCGTGGCGGGTGTCGAGGGTGCTGAGGACGTGGTCGCAGACGTCCTCCAGCGATCGGGCGGAGGCCCCGCCGACGAAGGCGGGGGCGGGATCGGTGAGCGCCCTGCGGAAGGCGCCGAGGCCCTCGTCGAGCGGATGGTCCCGGGATTCGACGAGGCCGTCCGTGTACAGCGCGAGCAGTGCGCCCTCCGGCAGCTCGACCTGGACCTCCTCGAAGGGTTCGCCGCCCACTCCGAGCGGCATGCCCGGCGGCACGTCGAGCAGCAGCGCCTCCTCGCCGGGCTCGACGAGTACGGGCGGCAGATGGCCCGCGTTGGCGAAGGTGCAGCGTCTGGTCACCGGGTCGTACACGGCGTACACGCAGGTCGCCAGATAGACCTCGGAGAGCTCGGGGCCGCGGGACTTGTGGGCGACCCGGGAGGCTTGCTGGGCGCCGCTCGGGGTGCCGAGTCCGCGGGCGATCTCGTCGAGTGCGGAGAGCACCTCGGCGGGCTCCAGGTCGAGCAGTGCCAAGGTGCGTACCGCGGTGCGCAGTTCGCCCATGGCGACGGCGGCCCGCAGCCCGCGCCCCATGACATCACCGACGACAAGGGCGGTGCGATGTCCGGGCAGTTCGATGACGTCGAACCAGTCGCCGCCCACCTCGGTGGCGGTGTTGCCCGGCAGATAGCGGCAGGCGATGTCGAGACCGGCGGCCTCCGGGTCTCCGGGCGGCAGGAGGCTGCGCTGGAGGATCAGAGCCCGCTCGTGCTCGCGGCGGTAGAGGCGGGCGTTGTCGATACAGACCGCAGCGCGGGCGGCCAGCTCGACGGCGAGCGCCCGGTCCCGTTCCCCGAAGGGCTCGCTGCCCTTCGCCCGGGAGAACTGGACGAGTCCGACGACCGTGTCGTGCGCGACCATCGGCACGGCGAGGGTGGACTGGACGAGGCTGCCCTCCTCGCCGGGGATGGCCCGGACGCGGGCGGAGCGCAGGGCCCCGGCGCAGGCCGAGCTGAACGGGTAGCGGTGGACGGCACCGACCTGGGGTGTGGCCGGCGTTCCGGCGCCGGAGCCGGCGAGCAGGGCTTCGGACACGGCGCTGGCGAAGGCGACCCGGCGCAGCTCGGCACTGCCGCTGTACCCATCGGGGTGGGAGGAGCCCCATTGCCCGGGCGGGGCCTCGTCACCGGTGAGCAGTCCCTGGTAGAGGTCGACGGAGGCGAGGTCGCAGAAGCCGGGGACGGCGACGTCGAGAAGTTCCCGGGCGGTGGTCTCCAGATCCAGGGAGTTGCCGATACGGGCGCTGGCCTCGTTGAGGAGGGCGAGATTGCGACGGGCGCTGGCGGCCTCGCGGGCGGCGATGTGACGCCGGGTCACGTCGATGCCGAGTCCGGCGACCCCGATGGGGCGGCCGGACCCGCTGTGCACGCGATAGAGGTTGATGGACCAGTGGCGGCGCTCGGTGCTTCCGGGAGCGGTGCCGACGATCTGCAGATCGGTGACGGACTCGCCTGTCTCCAGGACGCGCTGGAGTGCGGCGGTCATCCGCTCGGCCTCGGGCCGCGAGAGATAGTCGTACACGGTGCGGCCGCGGTGGTCCTCCGCCGCGCCTCCGAAGACGGTCGCGAAGCGCTGATTGGCACGCAGCACGGTGAGGTCCGTACCGAACAGGAGGAAGCCAAAAGGAGATTGACCGAAAATAGCCTGCGAAGCGGCGAGATCAGTCTCTATCCGGCGCAGGGCGCGGACGTCGACGACGATACAGAGAGCGGCCCGCTCGCCGTCCTCCGTCTCGCTCGGCATGACGTACATCTCAGCGAGCCCGTGCGCGCCGCCCTCACCCGGCAACCGGAAAGGGACGAGGCCCGTCCACTCCTTGCCGTCCAGGATCTCGGCGACCTTGCGGTGTCCCCGCGAGCGAAGTTCGGACGGCATGAACACATCGACCGGGTCCTTGCCCCTGACTTCGTCGGGCCGGATGCCGAACTGCTCGGCCGCACGCCGGCTCCACTGGTCGACCAGGCCGTCCGGGCCGATCGAGAAAGACGCGACTTTGATGTAGTCGTAAATCGAGCCGGGCGGACTGCTCTGCCACACCACGCCGCTCGCCGTCTCAGGTATCTCGCTCACGCGACCGTCCCCTCCAGCTCACCGCACCGGACCGGCCATGCCCGCAGTATTCAGCACTACGGCCCCTGGCGGCACGGCGTTCACGATCACAGCACGGTCTCGTTCGTTTTGAGCCGAGCACGCAATGATCGTTCTCCCCTCACACTTCTAACCCGGCAAGGGCAGCTCGAACCACACGGTCTTGCCCGTTCTGCCGCGCCGCGTACCCCACCGCCGGGCCGTACAGGCCACCAGCTGGAGCCCGCGTCCGCCCTCGTCATCAGGTCCGGCGGGGCGTTCCAGGGGCGGATCCGGAAGGGGATCGGAGACCTCCACCCGGAGCGCGGGGCGGGGCGGCGGGCTCATCCCGTCGTCGCTCGGCCGGACCAGGCGGACACCGATGGGACCCGAGGTGTACCGAAGAGAATTGGTCACGAGTTCGCTGACCAGGAGCACCGTCACATCGCAGATCCCGGTGTCCAGGCCCCAGGCGCGCAGGGTGTCGCGGACGACATGGCGGGCAGTGCGTACCGCATCGGCCTCGGCAGGGAAGGTCCACTCGGCGCATTCGCCTTCGGTGTCGATCAACCCGACCACTTCCCAGACCAGCCGCTGAACCATGTCCGCTTTCGGAGGGTTAATCAGCTCATACCCGATATTTGAGGCAGGCTATCGCCGGGAGGGGCGCACGGTGGCACGAACGGCGTACACCGTCAGCCACGTGCACCATTCGAGGAGCCCTAGGAGCCGAAGGAGCCGAAGGAGCCTGAAGGGCGTCGGCGCACAGCCTCCTCGACGGCGGGGCGGTCCTGCGGCAGCCAGTCCACAGCATCCAGGTCATCGGCGGGTACCCAGCGCAGCTCGTCGTGGTCCTCCAGCGGGCGCGGTTCACCGGAGATCAGCCGCACCGTCCAGACCTGGAGCACATAGCCGGGCCCCAGGGGCCACTCGCCGGGCACCCGTTCGACCGGCTCGGCCTCGACGCCGAGCTCCTCGCGCAGCTCGCGCACGAGGGCCTGCTCGGGGGTCTCACCGGGTTCCATCTTGCCGCCGGGCAGCTCCCAGCGACCGGCCAGCTCGGGCGGGGCACTGCGGCGAGCGGCGAGCAGTCGCCCCTGGTCGTACACGGCGCCGGCCACCACGACGCGAGCGGTCACACGATCTGTCATGCGCCGGAGCGTAACCCGCGCCGCGGTGATCTCCGCTCGGGCCGGCGCACTCAGGAGGGTGCGGTCTGCCCGATGTGCTCCACCCAGTAGAGCTGCTTGTGACCGCGGCCGTCGAGGCGGTCGGCGACCTGCTGCGCCTCGTCCTGCGTGGCGTATCTGCCGACGCGGTAGCGATTGCCGTTGTCGTCCTGACGGATCACCAGCCAGGGAAGCATCGCGCCACCGTCGCTCATCGCGCCCCTCCCGCCGCCGGCCTGCACGTCTCTGACGACCCCCAGGAAACCCCACTCTGCATATGCCTGAGCCTACGCCTGACCTTTACTCAGCGGATGCGTGTTTTCACGAAGAGATACGGTTCCGGCCAGGAGCACAGCAGCCGAAAGGGGGCGCACGTGGCGGAGTGCGCCCCCTTCGCCTCAGCTCGGCCGCCTCAGTCCGTGCGGACCGTCGGCATCGGCATCACCACCGGACCGGCGGCGGACGGCTCCTTGCGGCACACATCGCCGCAGTCGGAGTCGAGCGAGTCGAGCGAGCAGCGCAGCGAGCAGACCGGGCCCGGCCGGACCGGGCAGTCGGTGACGTCCGGGAGCTCGTACGCCGGCTCGCGGACCCCGCATGCGCGAGTGGCCGTGATGTCGTCGACCTCGGCAGCGGGGTGGGCTGTTCGCCGGGTTCGGGCGGGCCAGGTGGTACGCGCCTTTCGCAGCCCAGGCGTTCAACGGGCGGAGCACCAGCGCGAGTCCGGCCGCGATGAAGATGGAGAAGGAGGAGAAGGTGGAGCAGGCGGAGAAGGCGCGCGGGGCACAGCGGAGCGAGTGGCCCTCGCGGCCCTCGTCGGCGGCGGGTTCGGCGTAACTGCGCTTGCGCGGCGGGCGCCTGCGCGTCACGGGTGACTGCATCCACCATGAGGCGCCCTGCCGTCCGACGGGATTGCGGGGGCGGACGGGCACGTCAGGAGCCTGACGCCAGGGCACCCGCCGCAGGAGGCCCAGCAGCCCCGAGTGCACCGCGCCGAGCGACCCAGGCGTCCCGGGATCCCACGGGTCACCGCACCGGAAGGTGGTAGGCGATCCGGTAGCGATCGGCCGGCACCACCACGTCCGCCGTCTCCACCGCCCGCCCCGACGCGTAGTACGTCCGCTGGATGACCATGACCACATGCCCCGGGACACCGCCGAGCGTCAGGAGCTCATCCGCCAGCCCAGGCCGCGCGCCGACCTCCTCCACCACGTTGTCCACAACGACATCGATCGCACCCATCCGCTCGACGACGCCGCAACCGCCGAGCGGCCCCTCCTCGGGCAGCATCACGGGCGTGCGCCCCGTGACCGCGAGCGGCTCCCAGGAGGTGGAGAGCATCATCGCCTCGCCGGCGTCCCGGAAGACGTACCGCGTGCGCATCACCCGCTCCCCCGTCCCGACCCCCAGCCGCGCGGCGACCGCCGCGCTCGCCGGCTCCTGCTGACTGCTGGACTCCCAGGTGCCGCGGGCGCCTTCCGCCGCCTGCTCCTGCCGGAACGGATTGGCGCCTACCGGCGGCCGGTAGCCGGAGCGGGCGATACGGCGCGGCACCGGACGCTCGCGCACATACGTCCCCGAGCCGGAGCGGCCCTCGACCAGACCTTCGGCCATCAGCACCTTGCGCGCCTCCAGCGCGACGGTGTCCGACACTCCGTACTCCTCGCGGATCCTGGCCTGCGAGGGAAGGCGGGTACGCGGCGGCAGCGAGCCGTTGACGATCTTCTGGCGGAGATCGCTCGCAACGCGCAGATAGGCGGGCTGCTCACCGAATGTCACTGGCCACTCCCAACAGCTTGACAGACAGCAACAGCCTGGCAACCGACGGTTGCATCCCGCAAGCATGGGCCAGAGTTTCACCCGAAGTGATGACCGCTCTTTACGCAGGCAGTTACCGCAGGTATAGGGATGAGCCTCGCTCGGGTGCGCATCGAATCCTTGACCTCAATAGTCCGGACCAACACCTTCCTGTCGTACCGCGCCCGGCAGCACGCTCCGCTCCGGAATCCCTCCGGCACACGCACAGGAATGAGCCTCATGCGCCGAAGAACCCTTGCCCGGCTGACCACCGCCGCCGCCTCGCTCTCGCTTCTCACCGCGCTCGCCCCCGCCGCTGCGGCGAACGGGGACCGTGACCACCGGCCGCCTGCCGCCCACCTCTACAAGCGCGTCGGCTACTTCACCCAATGGGGTGTCTACGGCAGGGACTTCCAGGTCAAGGACCTGGAGAGCAGCGGCACCGCCGCCAAGCTCACCCACATCAACTACGCCTTCGGGAAAGTCAGCCCGCAGGGCACCAGACCGTCCGCGACTGGCTGCGGCGCGGCGCGCCCGCCCACAAGCTGGTGATGGGCATGCCGTTCTACGGCCAGGGCTGGACGGGCGTCGCCGGCGGCGGCGACGGGCTCGGCCAGCCGGCGAGCGGACCGGCACCGGCCACCTGGGCGGCCGGCTACGAGGACTACAAGGCCCTGAAGAAGCTGGCCGATTCGGGCACGTACAGGGTCCATCGCGACCGCCGGAACGGTCATGCGTGGCTCTTCGACGGCACGACCCTGTGGACGTACGACGATCCTCAGGTGCTGCGCACCAAGACGGCATGCATCCGCGGCCGCGGGCTCGGTGGCGCGATGTTCTGGTCCCTGGACGGGGACACCCCGGACGGTGAGCTGATCACGGCGATCGACCGCGGGCTGACGCGGCGGTAGCGGTACCGGGCAGTGCCGGGCCGGGCCGGGCCGGGCAGTGCCGGGCAGTGCCCGGGGCGGAGGGAGCCGGCCCCTCCGCCCCCTCTGGATCTCTGCGACCAGGACCTCTGCGAGCAGGATCCCTGCGATGACGATCCCCGCGACGAGGATCCCCGCGACGAGGACTGCGACGAGGATCTCTGCGGAGAGGCCAGAACCACGGATACGGTGCTCCTCGTAGAGATCATGCGAACACGTGCGCGGATCGTACGGGGGGATGTCATGCAGCCGGCAGCTGATTCCGTACGTGCGGTGAACCGGCTCACCGCACGGTGGGCGGCGACCGCCGGAACCGGAGACACGGTCTTCTCGGCCACCGGCGTCTGGCCGCTGCTCGCCTTCCTCGCGGACGCGGCGGACGGGCCCGCCCGGGCCGAACTGGAAGACGCCGTGGGCATGCGCGCCGACGGCGCCGCGTGGGCCGCGCGGGACCTCCTGGCCGCGCTGGCGTCCGTACGGGGCTCGCGTTCGGCCGTCGGGCTCTGGGCGAGGCCGGCCCTGCCGCTCCGTGAGAGCTGGGTGGCAGGACTGCCCGCGCACACCCTGAGCGTGCTCAGCGGGGACGCGGAGGCCGACCGCAAGGCGCTCGACACATGGGCGTCGGACCGTACGGACGGGCTGATCGGTTCGATGCCGACCGTCCTCGACGACGGCGTCCTTCTGGTGCTGGCGGCCGCCCAGGCCCTGCGGCTCAGGTGGCTCCAGCCCTTCCGGGAAGGGGAGATGCTTCCCGAGCGCGGCCCCTGGCAGGGGCGCGAGCTGCTCGCCCTCGTGCGGAGGACCTCGCTGCTGGACCGCGTCGGGGTGGCACATACGGCCGCCGGCCCGCTGACCGTCCTCAAGGTGCTCGGCGACACCGGGGTCGACGTCCATCTGCTGCTGGGCGACCCGGAGATGGCACCCGCTGAAGTGCTCCAGGCGGGGCTCGCCGTCCTCGCCGGCACCTGCCGGACCGTCCCGGGTGATCTCCTGTCGTCCAGGGAGCCCGGGCCCGGCCTGGAGGTGAGGACGGTGCCGAGCAGCGCGCCCGAGCCGAAGCTGTCCGTACGCACGAGCCCCTTCCGCCTGACCGCGGACCACGACCTGCTGCGCCGGCCGGCGCCATTCGGACTGTCGACGGCCATGGACGACCGGCACGGACACTTTCCCGGGATCAGTGCCGAGCCCCTGGCGGTCGGGTCGGCCCGGCAGTCGGCGCTGGCCGTCTTCGACGCGGAAGGGTTCGAGGCGGCGTCCGTGACCGCCATCGCCGCCGTGGCCGGCGGGATGCCCCCGCCGCCGCGCTATCTGACCAAGCGCATCGATGCCGAATTCGACCGTCCCTTCGGCTTCCTGACCGTGCACCGCACCTCGCGCCTCGTCCTGACGGCGGGCTGGGTCGCCGAGCCGACGCCCTACCCGGAGTACGAGGAGATGTACGAGGAGGGCGTATGACCGCCGCACTGAAGGGGCTCGCGATCGATCCCGCCGCGCTGAGGGGACTCGCGGTCAATCCCGCCGCACCCGTCGACGTACTCCTGCGGCTGCTGGAGCCGGAATACGCGAAATACGCGGAGGCGTGGAGCCCGCTGTGCCGACAACGGCGGCAGGTGCCGGACGCGGTGGTCGACGCCATCGTGGCGCATCCCGAACCACGCGTCCGTGCGGCATTCGTCCGCAATCCCCATGTGGACGGGGAGCTGCGGGGGCGGCTGGTGGACGATCCCAACTGGTTCGTGCGGACCTGCCTCGCCGACGGGCCGAGGCATCAGTGGGCGACACGGCCGCTCCCGGACTGGGTCATCGACCGGATGTACACGACGTACGGGAACGAGGAGCTGCAGCAGCTCGTCTTCTCCCGCCAGGTACCGCTTCGCGTCCTGATCGGGCACGCGACCCACCCCATGGCGTCGGTCCGGTCGGGCAGCGTGGGCATGTGGCCGTCGCTGTCCGAGGAGCGCCGGGCAGCCCTTCTCGCCGACCCCCACCCGGCCGTCCGCAGGTCGGCGGAGCGGCGGCTCGCATGGGACGACGCGGACGAGACGGACCGGCAGCTGCCGCACGCGGGGACCGGCCATGCGCGTGGTCATCTCCTGGTCAACTGCCGATTGTCCCGGACGGTCGTCGACAGCCTGCTGGACGATCCCGAGCGGGACAGCCGCTGGGTGCTCGCGCACAACTACTCCACCCCGCCCGACGTCGTCGCGCGAATGGCGCGGGACCCGGACCCCGGGATCCGGCTGGAGGTCGCCCGTCGCGACGTCCTGGCCCGCGAGTTGGTGAACCTGCTAGCCCGGGACCCCGCCCCCCGGGTGCGTACCGCCGTCTCCGTACGCCCCGAGCTCACCGAGGCGGAGCGGGCCGCGATCGACTACACCGTGGACCAGGAAGGCTCCGAATACGGCTTCGAACCGGTCGAGGACCATCGGCGTCCCTCGCACGACCCAGCGACCACGGCGTCGATGGCGCACTCCGCGCACCCTCTGCTGCGGCGCCGAGCCGCCACTGACCCGGCACTGCCCGCCGGTCTCGTCGAACTCCTCGCCGCGGACCACGACTTCGGCGTCCGGGTGCTGCTCGCCCAGAACCATCCCGCCCCGCCGCCGGAGCTGCTGCTGCGCTGCTATCTGGAGTACACGCGCCGGGAACGTGACCACCTGATGACGCGCCCCGGCTTCCCGGTCGACGGACTCGCGGACCGTTTCGCGGACGCCGAGGACCCTGCCCTACGCCGGCTCGCGACCCTCGATCCGGAGCTGGGGCCCGGCCTCGCCGACCGGCTCACCCGCGATCCGGACCCCGGGATACGGGCCGCTGCCGCCCGGCATCCCAGCCTGCCGCTCGCGCGGCTGCTCGCGCTGCTGGTGGACGAGGAGTTGGCCGGGGATGCCGCGGCGAACCCCGGCCTCCCGCTCTCCGTGATGTACGAACTGCTCGACGCCTGACCGGGAGGCGCCGCAG
>NZ_JBSGZO010000207.1:0-14487 GCF_053611045.1 Streptomyces sp. NPDC054841
CCTTTGCAGGCGCCGGGCACGGGCGTGGCCTCGTAGGCGTGTCGCAGACGCGTCAGCGGCTCTGCTGGGCCGGGACGCCGCGGGAGATCGGCTCGTCGTCGGCCGGCGTGCCCGCCGCGGCGACCGCCGCACCGGTCAGCGTGGCCAGCATCTCGCGGACGTTGGTCAGCTGGGCGTTGATGGAGTCGCGACGGTTCGTCAGCGCCGCCAGCTCGCGCTCCGATTCGCTGCGGATCCGGTCCGCCTTCGCGTTCGCGTCGGCCACGATGTCCTCGGCCTGGCGCTGCGCGGTCTCGACCGTCTGACGGGCGCGGCGCTCCGCGTCCGTACGCAGCTTCTCGGCCTCCAGGCGCAGCTGCTCCGCGCGGTGCTCGATCTCCGCCAGGCGCTTCTCCGCCTTCGCCTGGCGCGACGCCAGGTCGCGCTCGGACTGCTCGCGGCGCTTCGCCAGGTTCGTCTCGAAGTCCGCGGCGGCCTGGGCGGCCTTGGCGCGGGTTTCCTCGAAGAGGGCGTCCGCCTCCTCGCGCTTCGACTGCGCGTCCTTCTGCGCCTCGGCGCGCAGCGAGTTCGCCTCGCCCTGGGCCTTCTCGACGATCCGGACGCCCTCGTCCTCGGCCTTCGCCTTGCGCTCGGACGCGAACGACTCCGCGTCGTTGCGCACCTGCTGGGCCGCCGACTCGGCGAGCTCACGGTGCTGCTCGGCCGCGCGACGGGCCTCCTCGCGCAGGTCCTTCGCCTCCTCCTCGGCGAGACGGAGGATCTTCTCGACACGCGCACCGAGTCCCGCGTACGACGGTTCCGCGTCGTTGACCTGGGCCTGGGCATTCTGCGTCTCGAGGTGGAGCTCCTCGATGCGCTTTTCCAGAGAGGTGATCCGTGCGAGAGCACTGTCACGATCGGCGACGAGTTTGGTAATGCGGTCATCCACCTGACCGCGGTCGTACCCACGCCGCACGAGCTCGAAGCCGAAGGGGGAGGAAGTGTCGCTCATGGGGTTCCTGTCGAATGAGACCGGTGAGGTGTTAGAGGGAATCCTAGGGGCCGAAGCGGCGTGTCATCGAGCGTATGCCCGTTTGATATGGAGAATGTCCAGCCTTTTGAGTGGCTAGCCGTCGGACGACTTGCCACTCGAACGTGTAACCCCCGCTGCCGCACCTGCCTTGACCCCGCCGTCCTTGCCGCCGGACGGCGCCTCGAAGGACTCCAGTGCCTCCAGCACGTCCTGGACCCGGGAGATCTCCGCCTGGATGTCCTCGCGCCTGCGCACCAGCACGTCCAGCTCCCGCCGGCCCTCCGTGATCATGCGCTCGGCCTCGCGCTCCGCTTCCGCCTTCACCTTCTCGGCCTCGCGGACCAACTCGGCCTTCTTCTGCTCGGCCTCCTTGAGGAGCGCCTCGGCCTTCTTCACCGCGGCGATCCGGACCTTGCCGGCCTCCGAACTGGCGTCCGAGACCAGTTCCTTGGCCTTCGCCTCGGCCTCGGCCTGCTGCTCGGTCGCGGCCTTCACCAGCTGGTCGCAGCGCTCGCCGGCCGCCTTCATCTGCTCGGCGGACTCCCGGCGGGCCCGGTCGTGCAGCTCCTCGATCTCGGCCTCGATGCGCGTCCGCAGCTCCTCCGCGCGCTCCCTGATGGCGGTCGAGTCGCTGCGCGCCCCCACCAGCAGCTCGTCGGCGTCCGTACGGGACTTCTCCACCAGTGAGTTGCCCTCGACGGTCGCCTCCGCGACCAGCCGCTCGGCCTCCTTGCGGGCCGCGCCGACCATCGTGTCGGCCTGCGACTCGGCCTCGGTCGTGGCGCGCAGCGCCTCCTCCTGGGCCTTCGCGATGAGCTGGTCGGCCTGCTCCGCCGCGTCGGCGCGGCGCTTCGCCGCGGCCAGACGGGCCGCGTCGAGCGTACGGTCGGCCTCCCCACGGGCCTCGGAGTGCGTCTGCTCCGCCGCGCTCTCGGCGTCCGCACGCAGCCGCTCCGCCTCGGCCCTGATGCGCTCGGCGGCCTGCTGGGCGGAGCCCACGGTCTCGGCCGCCTCGGCACGCAGCCGCTCGGCCTCCCCGGACGCCTCGGCGATGAGCTGGTCGGCCTGCTCCGCCGCGTCCGCACGGCGCTTGTCGGCGGCCTTGCGGGCCTCGTCCAGCACCTGCTCGCCGTCCGCGCGGGCGGCGGCCCGCAGCTGCTCGGCCTGTGCCTCGCCATCGGCCTTGACCTGCTCCGCCTCGGTACGCAGCCGGGCCGCGTCCTGCTCGGCGAGCGACAGCAGCTCCGACGCCTCGGTGGTGATCCGCTCGCTCTCGCCCGTCGCCTCGCCCACCAGCCGGTCGGCCTGCGCGGCAGCTTCGGAACGGATGCGGTTGGCGTCCTCGCGAGCCTCGGCGCGGGATCGTGCGGCGTCCTGCTCGGCGGAGGCGACCGCGTCCGACGCCTCCGTACGCATCCGCTGCGCGTACTCCGCGGCGTCCGAGCGCAGCCGCTCCGACTCGGCGATCGCCTCGGCCATGGTCCGCTCGGCGAGCACCCTCGCGGCCTCGGACTCCTCGTCGGCGCGCGCCTTGATCCGGTTGGCGTCCTCGGTGGCCCGCTCCCGCTCCGCGTACGCGTCGGCGCGGACCCGGTCCGCCTCCTCCTGCGCCTCGGTCCTCGTACGGTCCGCCGCGTGCTCGGCCGCGCTGCGCAGCCCGGAGATCTCCTGCTCGGCCTGCTCCTGGAGACCGGACACGGAGTCCCGCACCTGCTGGGCGGTCTGCTCGGCGGTGGACACCATCTCGGTGGCCCGCCGGTCCGCCTCCTCGACCAGGCGCTGAGCCTCGGTCTGTGCCTCCTCGACCCGCTTGCGGGCGGAGGCCAGCAGCTCCTCGCTCTGCTCGCGGGCCCGCTCACGCTCCTGGTCCGCCTCCGTACGGGCCGCGGTGAGGATCTCCTCGGCCTCCCGCCGACGCCGGTTCGCCTCCTCCTGCGCGGCGGCCAGCGCCTCGGTGGCTTCCTGACCGACCCGCTCGGCGGCGGCCGCCGCCTCGCCGCGGATCCGGTCCGCGCTCTCCTGCGCCTCCGTCCTGAGCCGCTCGGCCTCGGTGGCGGCCTCGGTCTGCAGCCGAACCGCCACGGCCTCGCCCTCGGCGCGCGAGGCCGAGGCGTCCGCAGCCGCTTCGTCGCGCAGCCGCTCGGCCTCCTGCTCGGCCTGCGCCTGGAGCGTACGGATCCGCTCGGCGGCCTCGGTGCGCAGCCGGTCGGTCTCCTCAGCGGCCTCGCGACGGATCCGCTCGCTCTCACCGCGAGCCTCGGAGAGCGCCTGCTCGGCCGAGACGAGACGGGACTCCGCCTCCGTGTGCAGCCGGGTCAGCTCCTCGTCGGCCTCCCGGCGCCGCGCGACGGCGGCGCGCGCCGCTTCCTCACGCGTCTCACGGGCGGCGGACTCCGCCTCGGCGCGGGTGTGATCGGCCTGCTCCTCGGCCTCGGCGCGCAGCCGGTCCGCCTCGGCGCGCGTGCGCTCCAGCGTCTCCTCGGCCTGCCGGCGCAGCGTCGTCGCCCGCTCGATCGCTTCCGTACGGACCCGCTCGCTGTCCGCGGTCGCCCCGGAACGGACCTCGTCCGCGTCGGCCTTCGCCTTGGTCAGCAGCTCCTCGGCGGACCTGGCCGCCTCCTCGATCTGCTGGACGGCCTCGCGGCGCGCCTCGCTGCGGATCCGCTCGCCCTCGGCGACCGCCTCCGCGCGCAGCTGCTCGGCCTCGCCGCGCAGCCGGCGCGCCTCCTCCTGCAGCTCGACCGTCTTGGCCCGGTACTCCTTGGTGTCGTCCTTGGCAGCGCCCTTGAGCTCCTCGGCCGTGTCATGGGCCTCGCCGCGCAGCCGGTCCGCCTCGGCCTCGGCCTCGCGGCGGATCCGCTCGGCCTCCTCGGAGGCCTTGCGAGTGGTGTTCTTGGCATCCTCGGAGGCCTTGTTCAGGACCTCCTCGGCGGTACGGGCGGCCTTCGCGAGCTGTGCGGCGGAGTCCTCGGCGGCGACCGTACGGGCCTTGTCCGCGGCCTCCGAGACCAGCTTCTCCGCCTCGGCACGGGCGTCCGCGAGCGCCTGCTCGGCCTCCGTCTTGAGGGCCTCGGACTCCTTGGTGGCTTCCGCGACCAGCCGGGCGATCTCCGACTTGGCGGTGCGGGTGCGCTGCTCGTTCGCCGACTCGGCGCTCGTGAGCGCTTTGCCCGCGGCGTCCTTCGCCTCGGTGACGAGCTTCTCGGCCTCCGCGCGGGCCTCGCGCAGCTTCTCGTCCGCCTCCTGCAGCCGCTGCTCGGCGGCCCTGCTGAGCTCCGCGGCCTGCTGGCGGGCCTGGTCGGACTCGGCAGTGGTGCTGGAACGCAGCTGCTCGGCGTGGCTGGTGGCCTCCTGCGCCTGGCTGGAGGCGGCGTTGAGGAGCCGCTCGGCGTCCTTGCGGGCGCGCAGCAGGATGGCTTCGGCCTCGGCACGAGCCGTCTCCGCCTCGGAGCCGAGCCGGTGGCGGGTCTCCTCGGCGACCCGGGCGGCCTCGGCGCGGGCGGCGGCCAGGCCCTGGTCGGCCTCGGCGCGGGACTCGTCGAGGAGCCGGCGGGCCTGGGACTCGGTACGGGCACGCAGCTGCTCGGCCCACGCCACGTTCTCGTTGACGTGCGCCTCGACGGTCTGGCGGCGCTCCGCCAGCTCCTGGTCGAGGCGCTGGCGGCGCTGGTTGGCCTCCGCATGCAACTCGGCCTGGAGTCTGGCCTGGTGCTCCGCGTGCTCCTGGAGGATGCGCTGGGTCTGCGCCCGGGCCTCGCGCAGCTCGCGCTCGGCGTCGGAGCGCAGCTGGTCGGCCTGGATCTGGGCATTACGGAGCAGCTGCTCGGCCTGGTAGCCGATGTCGGCGTTGTCGTAGGCAGGACGGGACGCCAGAGCGCGGCGTGCCTCGTGGAGCTTGGCGCGCAACACCTCGACCTGGTATCCGAGGTCCTCGGCGTGCTGGACGGCCTTCTCCCGCGCGGTCTTCAGCCGGTCCATCTCGGCTTCGAACCGCGAGAGGTGGTCGTCGTCAGCTCGGTGGCTCTCCTGGCGTTCGTAGCCCCGCACTACGCGGTCCCATCCGTCCCCTGGTCGCGACTCTGTACAGACGAGAACCGTTCGCGGTGAACGGCCCCCCGGGGAATGGTGGCAGATCAGACACTCAACCACGAAGCCGCGGAACGGCTCCGGCCCGGCCCCGGCCCGGAGCGGCCCACTCTACCGGGCCAGGAATCCGGAGGTCAGTGCTCCGCGGAGGACGGGTCGGCGGACGTGACGAGTTCGGTGAGGACTCCATGGCAGTCCTTGGGGTGCAGGAACGTGATCCGGGACCCCATCGAGCCGATGCGCGGCTCGTCGTACAGCACCCGTACGCCCTTGCCGCGGATGTCCTCGGCGTCACCGTCGACGTCTGCGGTGCCGAAGGCGATGTGGTGGACCCCCTCACCGTTCTTGGCCAGCCACTTCCCGACCGCGGAGTCCTCGCGGGTGGGCTCCAGGAGCTGGAGATAGGAGGCGCCGCCGTCCGAGGTCTCATTGATCTTGAGCATGGCCTCACGCACGCCCTGCTCCTCGTTGACCTCGGTGTGGAACACCTCGAAACCGTAGGTCGCGCGATAGAACTCGACTGTCCTGTCGAGGTCGAAACAGGCGATTCCAATGTGGTCGATTCGCGTCAGCATGGCTCCAGTGCAGCGCTCTCCGAGGTGGTTACGCAACGTGCGCGCGATCACACCGGCTGCCCGGTGACCCGAACGCATACCGCTCAGTACAGTTCGAGTAAACCCTCGTTCACTCCTCAGCCGCCGTGCTGGAAGGGGAACCCCTCTCATGTCTGGTACGAACAGCAGCACCTCCGTGATCGTCGCCGGCGCCCGAACCCCCATGGGGCGGCTGCTCGGCTCTCTGAAGTCCTTCTCCGGCGCCGAACTGGGCGGTTTCGCGATCAAGGCCGCGCTGGACCGGGCCGGCATCGGCGGCGACCAGGTGCAGTACGTGATCATGGGCCAGGTGCTGCAGGCCGGGGCGGGCCAGATTCCCGCCCGGCAGGCCGCCGTCAAGGCCGGCATCCCCATGAACGTGCCCGCACTGACCATCAACAAGGTGTGTCTCTCCGGACTCGACGCGATCGCCCTCGCCGACCAGCTGATCCGTGCGGGTGAGTTCGACGTGATCGTCGCCGGCGGTCAGGAGTCCATGACCAACGCGCCGCACCTGCTGCCGAAGTCCCGCGAGGGCTTCAAGTACGGCGCGATCGAGATGCTCGACGCGATGGCGTACGACGGCCTCACCGACGCCTTCGAGGGCATCGCCATGGGCGAGTCGACGGAGAAGCACAACACCCGCCTCGGCATCGCCCGGCCCGAGCAGGACGAGATCGCCGCGCTGTCGCACCAGCGTGCCGCCGCTGCGCAGAAGAACGGCATCTTCGAGGCCGAGATCACGCCCGTCGAGATCCCGCAGCGCAAGGGCGAGCCGGTCGTCTTCAGCAAGGACGAGGGCATCCGCGCGGAGACCACCGTCGAGTCGCTCGGCAAGCTGCGCCCGGCGTTCGCGAAGGACGGCACGATCACCGCCGGTACGTCCTCGCAGATCTCCGACGGTGCGGTCGCGGTCGTCGTGATGAGCAAGGCCAAGGCCCAGGAGCTCGGCCTGGAGTGGATCGCCGAGATCGGCGCGCACGGCAATGTGGCGGGCCCGGACAACTCGCTCCAGTCCCAGCCGTCCAACGCGATCCAGCACGCCCTCAAGAAGGAGGGCCTGGAGGTGGCCGACCTCGACCTCATCGAGATCAACGAGGCGTTCGCCGCGGTCTCCGTGCAGTCGATGAAGGACCTCGGGGTATCCCCGGAAAAGGTGAACGTCAACGGTGGCGCGATCGCCCTTGGCCACCCGATCGGAATGTCGGGTGCGCGGATCGTGCTGCACCTCGCGCTGGAGCTGAAGCGGCGCGGGGGCGGGGTCGGCGCGGCCGCGCTGTGCGGCGGCGGCGGTCAGGGCGATGCGCTGATCGTCCGCGTACCGGCCAAGTCTGCGTAGATCCTGAGTATCGGGCCTCGACGAACGGAGCAGCGTGATGGTGGACGTCCCCCAGCTGGTCGCCCAGGCGAGGGAGGGCAGGCCGCGGGCCGTGGCCCGGCTGATCTCGCTCGTCGAGGGGGCGTCCCCGCAGCTGCGTGAGGTCATGGCGGAGCTGGCGCCACTGACCGGCGGCGCGTACGTGGTGGGCCTGACCGGTTCGCCGGGGGTCGGCAAGTCCACGTCCACCTCCGCGCTGGTCACGGCGTACCGGCGGGCCGGGAAGCGGGTCGGCGTCCTGGCCGTCGACCCGTCCTCCCCGTTCAGCGGTGGAGCGCTGCTGGGCGACCGGGTGCGGATGTCCGATCACGCGTCCGACCCGGGCGTGTACATCCGCTCGATGGCCACTCGCGGCCATCTGGGCGGCCTCGCCTGGGCCGCGCCCCAGGCGATCCGCGTCCTGGACGCGGCCGGCTGCGACGTGGTGCTCGTGGAGACGGTCGGCGTCGGCCAGTCGGAGGTCGAGATCGCGTCGCAGGCGGACACGTCGGTGGTGCTGCTCGCACCCGGCATGGGCGACGGGATCCAGGCCGCCAAGGCGGGCATCCTGGAGATCGGCGATGTGTACGTGGTCAACAAGGCGGACCGCGACGGAGCCGACGCCACCGCGCGCGAGCTCAACCACATGCTCGGTCTGGGCGAGTCCCGGGCGCCCGGGGACTGGCGGCCCCCGATCGTGAAGACGGTCGCCGCGCGCTCCGAGGGCATCGACGAGGTCGTGGAGGCCCTGGAGAAGCACCGCGCCTGGATGGAGGAGCACGGCGTTCTCACCGAGCGCCGCACCCGCCGCGCGGCCCACGAGGTCGAGACCATCGCGGTCACGCGCCTGCGCGAGCGCATCGGCGACCTCCACGGCGACCGCCGTCTCGACTCCCTCGCGTCCCGCATCGTGGCGGGCGAGCTCGACCCTTACGCGGCGGCGGACGAACTGGTGGCGGGGCTGACGACGTCTTCCTGAGGGTCCCCGGCCCCGGCCCCCCGGTGGGCGCGTCCCGCTGCGGCCCGGTGGGTGGTGTGCGCCCACCGGGCCTGGGGCGTCGAAGGCCCCTCGTCAGACCTTGCCGCGGCGGCCGCGCAGATGCTCGGCCACCGGTTTGAGCGACTCGTGGAGGTCGGCGAGTGCCTCGGGCGACAGCAGGTCGATGAAGTGCTGGCGCACCGACTCGACGTGGTGCGGCGCGACCTTCCGCATGGTCTCCATCCCCTGGTCGGTGAGGACGGCATACAGTCCGCGGCGGTCGGACTCGCAGTTCTCCCGGCGGACCAGACCCGCGTTCTCCATGCGGGTGATCTGGTGGGAGAGCCGGCTCTTGGACTGGAGCGTGGCTGCCGCCAGATCGCTCATCCGCATGCGTTGTTCCGCGGACTCCGAGAGATTGACGAGAATCTCGTAATCGTTGTTGGTCAGGCCGAACGGTTGCAGATCCTTCTCCATCTGGTATGTCAACAGCCTGTTGACATCCAGATAGGTGCGCCAGGCGCACTGCTCCGTATCGCTCAGCCAGCGCGTGGCCGTCTCGGTCTCCATGTATGGATACTACCCTAAGAAGTTGAAAGACGGACGAAGTAGGGGACGGTGACGCCCCACCCCGATCCCCCATCAAGGGTGCAGACGTTCGACGTCACACTCCGCAGCCTACCGCTCACAAGCCGAAGCGACGCTGGAGGTCCCCCAGCTGACCCGGGAGGCGGGGTGTGGACCCGTGCTGACCAGGTGCCCCATGGCCCCCGGCGCCCCCGCCGGGCACTCCAGGCTCGTGCGGCACGGTACCGGTCGCCTGGTCGGCCATGAGTGTCTCAGTGGACTGGAGCAGGACGGTGCCGGCCCCCACGAACTCGAACTGGTGCTCCTCGCCCGACGCCCCGCCGACCCCGGTGAGCGAGCGCAGCCCGCCCATCACCCCGCTCATATAGCCATGATCGTAGTGGTGGCACGGCGACGGGCAGTCCGCCCATCCGACCAGCGCCTGCGGGTCGACCCGGATCGGCGGCTCCATGAAGACCACGGGGCCGTTGGACGCCGCCACGAACTTCCCCGTACCGATCAGTGTCAGAAAGCCCGGCACGATCGACTGCTTCAGCGCCAGCGACGGCTGGTACGCGAGCAGATTCCCGGCCCGGATCGTCAGGTTGCCCTCGTCGAGATCGAACGAGTTGACGTCGAAGGCCCGGTCCGCGAGCAGCATCTTCCCGCTGCCCTCGGCCACCACCCAGTCGCTCGCGTGCAGCGGCGAGTGGAAGCTCGTACGCATCAGCCGGTCCAGCCTGCCGTGGCCGATCCCGTTGAAGTCGATGCGCCCGTAGTAGGCGATCATCTTGCCCTTCTGCAGAAACCACTGGGAGCCCTTGAGCTCCACGCAGAAGGTGTAGGCGTTGACGTTGTCGTCGCTCGGCAGCGTCATCGGGTCGAAAATCACCGGCGTGCTCACAGCTTCTCCTCCGACGCCTGGACGTACACCGCACCACTGCCGCTCAGCTCCAGCTGGAACGCCTCGCCCGAGCCGCGCCCCACCATGTCGCGCCAGCCCAGCGCGGTGGAGAGTTTGTTCCGTACGTCGCCGTGGTGCGCGACGTACGCCTGCGGGTCGACATGGACCGGCCGGCCGGGCGTGATGGGAAGCTCGATCACTCCGCCGTGCGCCATGACCGCGACCGCGCCGTGCCCCTTCAGGGTCGTGGTGAAGAGCCCCTGGCCGGTGACCTGGCCGCGCACCATGCCCATGACCCCGCCCTGCGAGCCCATGAACATCGTGCCCTGCTGCAGCGTCCCGTCGAACGCGAGCAGCCGGTCCGCCTCGACGTAGAGGGTGTCGCCGGTCATGTTGATCACCTGGATGTGGTGGCCGCCGTGGCCGAACATCACGGTCCCGGAGCCCTCGACCGTCATCAGCGGGGTCGCCTCGTCGGCCACCCGCCGCCCGATCATCGACATCAGGCCGCCCTGGCCGCCCGCCGTGTTCGGGGTGAAGGACACCTCGCCCTTGTACGCGAGCATCGCGCCGCGCTGGCTGAACATCTTCTGGCCGGGGATCACCGTCGCCTCGACCATCTTCGAGTTGATCTCGCGGAACGGCATCAGACGTCCCCCCCGATCGTGTTCCGCTCACTCGGCTGCACGTACACGAGCCCGTCGCCCTCGAACCTGATCTGGAAGGCCTCGCCGCCGCCCTCGCCCATGAGCGTGCGGAAGGTGACCCCGGTCTGGAAGTTCTGCTGGAGATTGCCCTGGTGCGCGATGTACGCGCCGGGGTCGACGGAGAGCGGGTACTGGGGCGTCACCCGCAGTACCACGGCCGGGCCGTCGGACATGATCGCCGCCTGGCCCGTGCCCTCGACGGTTGTGGTGAACAGACCGTTGCCGGTCGCGCCGCCGCGCAGACCGGTGAAGCTGGTGCCGGTGCGCAGCCCGCCGTCCGTGCAGAGCAGATTGCTGGACTCGACGTACAGCTTGTCGCCGTGCAGCGAGACGAGATTGATCTCGGACGCGCGGTCGGCGAAGTAGCAGGTGCCCTGGCCCTTCACCTCCATCATGGTCATCTGCTCGCCGGTGAGGCGGCGGGTCACCATGCCGCGGATGCCCTCACCCCCGCCGGACATCTTCTTGAAGGCCATCTGGCCGTCGTACGCGACCATCGACCCGTTCTTCGCCCTGACGGCGTCCCCGGTCATGTCGACGGCCAGCACTTTGCTGCCTTGAAGTCGGAACATTGCCACGGGAGGACGTTATAGGGCGGGGGACGTTCCGGGACAGGCTCTCCGGAATGATGTCGACCCTGACCGGACCCTTAGAGCCCGTCCCGGCCGGTCCCGGCGGATCCCGGCCGGACCGGCGGCCGGACAGGGCCTGGCCACCCGGGTAAAGGCCAGGGAAAGCGCGGTGCCACAATGGACGCGCTTGTGCGTGCGTTCACAAGACAATCGCCCCCCTCCACCGAAGGTGCCTCCGTGGACATCAAGACCGCCTCCTCCCTCCACCGCCTCCGGCTCGTCTCCGCGCCGGAGGCCGTGTCGTTCCTTCTGCTGCTCGTCTGCTCGGTGCTCAAGCGCACGACGGAGTTCAACGCGGTCCCGGTCATGGGCGCGATCCACGGTGTGCTGTTCATCCTGTACGTGATCTTCTGGCTGGACGCCTGGAACCGTACGAAGTGGGACGTCAAGACGGCCGCGGTCTACTTCGTCCTCTCCGTGCTGCCGTTCGGCGGCTTCTTCGCCGAGCGCAAGCTCAAGCGCGCCGCCGAGGACGCCGTCATCGCCGCCCGTGCCCGCCGCGAGGGCAAGGTGGACGCGTGATCGTCGCCTTCTCCGTCACCCCGCTGGGCGTCGGTGAGGACGTCGGCGAGTACGTCGCCGACGCCGTGCGCGTCGTCCGGGAATCGGGTCTGCCGAACCGCACGGACGCCATGTTCACCTCGATCGAGGGTGAATGGGACGAGGTCATGGACGTCGTCAAGCGTGCCGTCGCCGCCGTCGAGGCGCGCGCACCGCGCGTCTCCCTCGTCCTCAAGGCGGACATCAGGCCCGGTGTCACCGACGGGCTGACCGGCAAGGTCGAGACGGTGGAGCGCCACCTCTCGGCGTGAACGCCTTCCGCGCTCCCCGTGGTGCCACCGCCCGCGGGGAGCCCGCGGTACCGAAGTTCGAGACAGGGCTGACCAGCATATGACCAGTGGGTAAGGTCGGTGCCGTGCCGAAGCCGCTCAGCCTTCCCTTCGACCCCATCGCCCGAGCCGACGAGCTCTGGCAGCAGCGCTGGGGCCCCGTGCCCTCGATGGCCGCGATCACCTCGATCATGCGCGCACACCAGATCCTCCTCGCCGAGGTCGACGCCGTCGTCAAGCCGTACGGACTGACCTTCGCGCGGTACGAGGCGCTGGTGCTGCTCACCTTCTCCAAGGCCGGCGAGCTGCCGATGTCCAAGATCGGCGAGCGGCTGATGGTGCATCCGACGTCGGTGACGAACACGGTGGACCGGCTGGTGAAGTCCGGCCTGGTCGCCAAGCGCCCCAACCCGAACGACGGCCGCGGCACGCTCGCCTCCATCACCGAGAAGGGCCGCGAGGTCGTGGAGGCCGCCACCCGCGATCTGATGGCCATGGACTTCGGTCTCGGAGCGTACGACGCGGAGGAGTGCGGGGAGATCTTCGCTCTGCTGCGGCCGCTGCGCATCTCCGCGCACGACTTCGACGAGAGCTAGGGCCCGTCCGGCTGATCAGGCCTAACCCGCTGCAAGATCGCCCAAAGCGGGCCGTTACCCTCGTCGCCATGAAGAAGAGCGTCCTGACCCGCTACCGGGTGATGGCCTACGTCACCGCCGTGATGCTGCTCGTGCTGTGCACCTGCATGGTGTTCAAGTACGGCTTCGACCAGGGCGAGGACATCACCTTCGCGGTCTCCCAGGCCCACGGCGTCCTCTACATCATCTATCTGGTCTTCGCCTTCGACCTGGGCTCCAAGGCCAAGTGGTCGTTCGGCAAGCTCCTGTGGGTGCTGCTCTCCGGGACCATTCCCTTCGCCGCCTTCTTCGTCGAGCGCAAGGTCACACGCACGGTAGAGCCGCTGGTCAGCGGGCAGGTTCCGGCCGTCGCCAAGGCGTAGACCCACCGCCGTACGGGTACGTACGGCGGTCTCCCATCGACATTTACTAGGACGTCCTAGTAAATTCGAGGGTATGGACGCTGACGCCATCGACGAGGGCCGCCGCCGCTGGCAGGCCCGCTACGACTCCGCAAAGAAGCGGAACGCCGACTTCACCACGCTCTCCGGTGATCCGGTCGAGCCGGTCTACGGGCCCAGGCCCGGGGACGCCTACGAAGGCTTCGAGCGGATCGGCTGGCCGGGCGAGTATCCGTTCACCCGCGGTCTGTATCCGACGGGCTACCGCGGCCGCACCTGGACCATCCGCCAGTTCGCCGGCTTCGGCAACGCCGAGCAGACCAACGAGCGGTACAAGATGATCCTGGCTGCCGGCGGTGGCGGGCTCAGTGTCGCCTTCGACATGCCGACGCTGATGGGCCGCGACTCCGACGACCCGCGCTCGCTCGGCGAGGTCGGCCACTGCGGCGTCGCCATCGACTCCGCCGCCGACATGGAGGTCCTGTTCAAGGGCATCCCGCTGGGCGACGTCACGACCTCGATGACGATCAGCGGGCCGGCCGTCCCGGTCTTCTGCATGTACCTCGTCGCCGCCGAGCGGCAGGGCGTCGACCCGGCCGTGCTCAACGGCACCCTGCAGACCGACATCTTCAAGGAGTACATCGCGCAGAAGGAGTGGCTCTTCCAGCCCGAGCCCCATCTGCGCCTGATCGGCGACCTGATGGAGCACTGCGCCGGCTCCATCCCCGCGTACAAGCCGCTGTCCGTCTCCGGCTACCACATCCGCGAGGCGGGAGCGACGGCCGCGCAGGAGCTGGCGTACACGCTCGCGGACGGATTCGGATACGTCGAGCTCGGCCTGAGCCGTGGCCTGGACGTGGACGTCTTCGCCCCCGGCCTGTCCTTCTTCTTCGACGCGCACGTCGACTTCTTCGAGGAGATCGCCAAGTTCCGCGCGGCCCGGCGCATCTGGGCCCGCTGGATGAAGGACGTGTACGGCGCGAAGACCGACAAGGCGCAGTGGCTGCGCTTCCACACCCAGACCGCCGGCGTCTCGCTGACCGCCCAGCAGCCGTACAACAACGTGGTACGGACGGCCGTCGAGGCACTCGCGGCCGTGCTCGGCGGCACGAACTCGCTGCACACCAACGCGCTCGACGAGACGCTCGCCCTGCCGTCCGAGCAGGCCGCCGAGATCGCCCTGCGCACCCAGCAGGTGCTGATGGAGGAGACCGGCGTCGGCAATGTGGCCGACCCGCTGGGCGGATCCTGGTACGTCGAGCAGCTCACCGACCGCATCGAGGCCGACGCCGAGAAGATCTTCGAGCAGATCAGGGAGCGCGGCCGGCGGGCCCATCCGGACGGACAGCACCCCATCGGGCCCATCACCTCCGGCATCCTGCGCGGTATCGAGGACGGCTGGTTCACCGGCGAGATCGCCGAGTCCGCGTTCCGCTACCAGCAGTCGCTGGAGAAGGGCGACAAGCGCGTCGTCGGCGTCAACGTCCACCACGGCTCGGTCACCGGCGACCTGGAGATCCTCCGCGTCAGTCACGAGGTCGAGTGGGAGCAGGTCCGCATTCTCGGCGAGCGCAAGTCGCGCCGCGACGACGCGCGCGTACGGGCCTCACTGGACGCCATGCTGACCGCAGCCCGCGACGGCAGCAACATGATCGGGCCGATGCTCGACGCGGTCCGCGCCGAGGCGACTCTCGGTGAGATCTGCGACGCGCTCCGGGACGAGTGGGGGACGTACACCGAGCCGCCCGGCTTCTGACGGATCCCGCGCAGCGCGGGCAGTCACCTTCGACGACCCCGTAACGTGG
>NZ_JBSGZO010000208.1:0-14472 GCF_053611045.1 Streptomyces sp. NPDC054841
CCCGCATGCCCACCGGGCCCCTCAGCTCCGGTCGTACGGGGGAAGAGTCGCGGCCCGTCCTGCGGCCCAGCAGTCCCGTCCCGGCCATCCGCGCGTTCGGGAGGCCGCCGCCCGTTCCCGCGGGCCGGTCGGGATCCGGGGCCGGTCGGGATCCGGCCGCCCGGACAGGGCCTAGTGGAACTGCTCCTCCTCGGTGGAGCCGGTCAGCGCCGTGGTCGAGGAAGCCGGGTTGACGGCGGTGGAGACCAGGTCGAAGTAGCCGGTGCCGACCTCGCGCTGGTGCTTCACGGCGGTGAAACCCTGCTGCTGGGCAGCGAACTCGCGCTCCTGCAGGTCGACGTAGGCGGTCATGCCGTGCTCGGCGTAGCCGCGGGCCAGGTCGAACATGCCGTGGTTGAGGGAGTGGAAGCCCGCCAGGGTGATGAACTGGAACTTGTATCCCATGGCGCCCAGTTCGCGCTGGAACTTGGCGATCTTGTCGTCGTCGAGCGCGGCCTTCCAGTTGAAGGACGGCGAGCAGTTGTAGGCGAGCATCTTGTCGGGGTGGCGGGCGTGGATGGCCTCGGCGAATTCACGGGCTTGCGCCAGGCCGGGGGTGCTGGTCTCGACCCAGATCAAGTCGGCGTACGGCGCGTAGGCGAGGCCGCGGGCGATGACCGGCGCCATGCCGTTCTGCACCCGGTAGAAGCCCTCGGCGGTGCGCTCGCCCGTGACGAACTGCGCGTCGCGCTCGTCGACGTCGCTGGTGAGCAGGTTCGCGGCGAGCGCGTCCGTACGGGCGACGATGACGGTCGGGACATCGGCGATGTCGGCGGCGAGCCGGGCCGCGTTCAGGGTGCGGATGTGCTGCGCGGTGGGCACGAGGACCTTGCCGCCGAGGTGGCCGCACTTCTTCTCGGAGGCCAGCTGGTCCTCGTAGTGGATGCCCGCCGCGCCCGCGGCGATCATCGCCTTGGTCAGCTCGAAGGCGTTGAGCGGTCCGCCGAAGCCGGCCTCGGCGTCGGCGACGATCGGCGCCAGCCAGTCAGTGGTGTCACCGGAGCCTTCGGCGGTGGCGATCTGGTCGGCGCGCAGCAGCGCGTTGTTGATACGGCGTACCACCTGCGGCACCGAGTTGACCGGGTAGAGGCTCTGATCGGGGTAGGTGTGGCCGGCCTGGTTGGCGTCGGCGGCGACCTGCCAGCCGGACAGATAGATCGCCTGGAGTCCGGCTTTGACCTGCTGCACGGCCTGGCCGCCGGTGAGTGCGCCGAGGGCGTGGATGTAGTCCTGGGTGTGCAGTTGGCGCCACAGACGCTCGGCGCCGCGGCGGGCGAGGGTGTGCTCCTCGCGGACGCTGCCGCTGAGGCGGACGACCTCATCGGCGGTGTACGTGCGCTCGATGCCGTTCCAGCGGGGGTCCGTGGCCCACCGGTGTGTCAGCTCCTCGGCCGCCGCCGTTGCCGCCGTCGTCGCCGCCGTCGTCCCTGCCTGCGCCATGACCGTCTCCCGGGGTCGCGTGACATCACGTCGTTCTTGTGAACTGTGCGAAAGGCCCGCCACCGAGTGACAGTCCTGTGACAGCCCTTCCGAGGTGCGGCCCGCCGCCCCTTCCCGGTGTGCGGAAAGGTGAGCAATGCGCCCGGTTCAGATGGGTCCGGCGGGCCGCACTGAGACTTTGGCAGTGGCACTCAGTGCCATCAACCATGGAAGGACGCCAACTTCTGCGAATCTTCCCGCCCTTGATTGCGAAGGTTGCGAAGCCCGCAACGGCCACGCGGTCCTCTACTGTCGAACAGCCGGAGCAGACAGCCGAAGAGGGTGGCGATGGGCAGGACGTACGCGGGGGCGCGACTGCGCCGACTGCGCGAGGAGCGGCGGATGAGCCAGGCCGAGCTGGCCCGCGTCCTGGCGATCTCGCCGAGCTATCTGAACCAGATGGAGCACGACTCGCGGCCTTTGACCGTGCCCGTACTGCTGCGGCTGACCGAGGCGTTCGGCGTGGACGCCGGGTTCTTCTCGGAGCACGACACCTCCCGGCTGGTCGCCGATCTGCGCGAGGCCATGGCCGACGAGGTGGCGGCAGGCCAGGTGTCCGCATCCGATCTGTCGGAGCTCGCGTCCCGGCTGCCGGGGGTCGGGGACGTACTGCTGCGGCTCAGCCGGCGCAGTCAGGAGCTGGGCGAGCGGCTCGCCGAGGCGGCCGAGGGCCGCGCCGCATCCGCCGGCACGGCCGGGCCGCGCACCCCGCACGAGGAGATCCGCGAGTTCTTCTACCGCCGCCGGAACTATCTCCACGCGGTGGACACCGCGGCCGAGGAACTCGCCGCCGAGGCCGGGATCCGGCCCGGCGAGGTGCGTCAGGCCCTCGCCGCCCGACTGGCCGCCCGGCACGGTGTACGGATCGCCTCGGGGGGAGACCGGCCGCACCATTACGACCCGCGCGGCCGCACGCTGTATCTCGGTCCCCGGCTCCGCCCGGGCCAGCAGGCCTTCCGTATGGCCACCCAAGTGGCGCTGCTGGAGTACGGCGACGGCCTGTCCTCGCAGGCCTCCGAGGACTTCGAGGACTCCTCCCCCACCTGGAGTCTGGCGCGGATCGGGGTCGCCAACTACTTCGCCGCCGCGCTGATCCTGCCGTACGCCGTCTTCCACGCCGCCGCCGAGGAGGTGCGGTACGACATCGAGCGCCTCACCGACCGTTTCGGCCTCGGCCACGAGACGGTCTGCCACCGCCTGAGCACCCTTCAGCGGCCCCGCCTGCGCGGGGTGCCGTTCTCCTTCGTCCGCGTCGACCGCGCGGGAAACATGTCCAAGCGGCAGTCCGCGACCGGTTTCCACTTCTCCCGGGCGGGCGGCACCTGCCCGCTGTGGAACGTGTACGAGGCGTTCGCCGCACCGGGCCGGATCCATGTCCAGGTCGCCGCGATGCCCGACGGGCAGCGCTATCTGTGGACGGCCCGTACGGTGACCCGGCAGCGCGGGGGCTGGGGAGAGCCCGGCAGGACGTACGCGATCGGTCTCGGCTGCGAGGTCCGGCACGCCGGGCGCCTCGTCTATTCCGACGGGCTCGATCTCGGCAACGCCTCGACGGCCACGCCGATCGGCATGGGCTGCCGGGTCTGCGAGCGGCTCGACTGCCCTCAGCGGGCGGTACCGCCGCTCGGCCGGCGGCTCCTGATCGACGAGAACAGCAGCTCGTTCGTGCCGTACCGCGTCATGGAGGCCGACTGAGCCCCTCTAGGGTGACGTCCCATGTGGCCAGAGCAGCAGCCGCCAGGGGGCGGACAGAACCGGCAGGACCCGCAGAACCCGTACCGGCAGCAGCCGAATCCGTACCAGCAGCAGCCCGGTCCGTATCCGCAGAGCAGCCCGCCGGGCCAGGCACCGTGGGACGTGCCGACGCAGCCCGCGGGCGTGCCCCGGGGCCCGCGTGGCGGCCGCAGCACGACGACGGTCGTCGCCGTGGCGGCGGCAGCGGTCGTCGCCGCCGCCGGTGTCACGGGTTATCTCGTCCTGGGTGGCCCGGGCGGCGAGAAGGACGACACCACGGGACCCACCGCTTCGCCCACCGCAACCGCCACCGGGACTCCGCGTGGCGCCGAGGGGGCCCGGCCCACCGTCCCGGGCTGGAAGACCGTGACGAACCCGAAGCGCGGCATCGTCTTCGACGTACCGCCCGAGTGGGCCGTCAAGTCGGCGAGCTGGGCGAGCTACGTCACCGACGAGAAGGAAGCGGACGACAAGCCGCTCATCGGCTTCTCGGCCCCGGCGATGCTCAAGGAGAAGTGGTGCCAGTCCGACGACGACCTGAACGGCGCCAAGGAGGACACGGCCCTCGCCTCCGCCGGCTCCCGCGGGGAGGACGGCGCGAGGAACACCGAGGAGGCCGCCCGCAGCAGCGTGTCCCTGTGGGTCTACGGCGCCTACACGCAGCCGGACAGGACGAAGATCCAGGCAGGTCCGGTGGAGTCGTACACCACGGCGTCGGGGCTCAGGGGCAGCGTGGCGACGGCCGCGTCCTCGGGCGCCGCCAAGAAGGGCAAGTGCGACACGGACGGCAAGGCCACCACGTTCGCCTTCAAGAACGCCAAGGCCGACATCGTGTCCTGGACGTTCGTCGGGGCCACGGGCGTGGCCGAGGAGGTGCCGGACGAGACGGTCCGGAAGATCCTCGGCACGGTACGGCTCATCGACAGCCCGTCCGGCTCCTGAGCGGCGGGCGGCGGGCCGCCTCATCGGCATTTCGCGCACTTCGTCAGCTGTCCGGTCGTGCATCGCGCGGCCGGACGGGTGACGATGTGCTGTGAGGCGAACGGAGGCCCCCGATGAGCAACTCTTCGATCCGTATGTCAGCCGCGCTGTCCGCCGAGCACCGTGCCCGGCTGCTGGAGATCGCCAAGGACGTCAAGTTTCCCGAGGGGGCTCGCGTCTTCGAGGAGGGCCGCCTCGCCGACCGTTTCTGGATCATCCGGTCCGGCACGGTCACCCTGGACATCCATGTGCCGGGCCGGCGCCCTGCGGTGATCGAGAACCTCGGCTTCGGTGAACTCGTGGGCTGGTCCTGGCTGTTCCCGCCCTACGTCTGGCAGCTGGGTGCCGAGGCCATGACTCCGGTCCGGGCCCAGGAGTTCGACGCGCTGAGCGTACGCATGATGATGGACGCCGATCCGACCCTCGGCTCGGCGATCGGCCAGTGGGTCGGCCGGGTCCTCGCCCACCGGCTGCACTCCGCACGGGTTCGCCTGCTGGACCTGTACGCCCCGTACGGGAGCGGCCTCACACAGTGACCACCCGGAAGGGCGCCTGGTCGGAGCGCCATGGGTGTGCCGCATCGGGAGACGCCCCTCGGCTACCCTCACGAGTGGCGCCGGGGGTCGGGTACGCCCCGGGCGCCCGGTGGAGGTCTTTCCGATGGTGCCCAACGGGGCCCGCGCATGATCAGCAAGCTGCTTCCACCGCCGATCGCCGTCTCTGAGGTGTTCTGCGATCCGCCCGTGTCCACGATGTTCCCCGAGGAGCAGGCGCAGGTGGCCAACGCGGTGCCCGAGCGGCAGCGGGAGTTCGGCACGGTACGGGCCTGCGCCCGTACGGCACTGGCGGAACTCGGGTTCGAACCCGCGCCCATCCTGCCGGGGCCCGGCAGAGCACCGCAGTGGCCGTCGGACGCGGTCGGTGCCATGACGCATTGCAAGGGCTATCGGGCGGCTGCCGTGGCGCGCTCCTCCGACGTCGTGACGATCGGGATCGACGCGGAGCCTCATCTGCCGCTGCCCGACGACGGCGTACGCAATCTGGTGACGCTGCCGGAGGAGCGTGCCGCGCTGCAACGGCTGAGTGCGCTGCGGCCGGAAGTCCACTGGGACCGGCTCGTGTTCAGCGCCAAGGAGAGCGTCTACAAGGCGTGGTATCCGCTGGCCCTCCGCTGGCTGGACTTCGAGGAAGCGGTCATCACGATCGACCCCGACGACGCGACCTTCCACGCCCGGCTGCTGGTGGAGGGTCCGGTGGCGGCCGGCCGCCGGCTGACCGGGTTCGACGGGCGGTGGCTGGTCGAGTCCGGACTCATGGTCACGGCGATCGCCGTCCCACGCTGACTGCTACCCGCGATTGCGGCAGCGGGCACGGTTCGCCGAACTCCGTTTCCGGGGCGGGCGATTCTCGCCCGCACGGTCGCGGGCCTGCTCTCCTCGCCGGCCGAGCACCGGTCGGGCGCCGTCGTACGGACCCGAGCCGGGGCGGGTCCCACAACGATTCTTGACCGGATCAAAGCCTCCGCGGAGACCCGCCTCGGCGAGCCCGGGCTCTCGCCCCGCATGCTCGCCGAGAAGCACCACATCTCGCTGTGCCATCTGCACAAGCTCTTCCATGCCGAGGGCACCACGTTCGGCGGCCGGCCAGGGCCTGGGGGACGACGGCCGGCCCAGGAGATTGCACACGGGCGGTCAGCGCGCCAGTTCGCCGTCGAGCCACTGGTGGACGTCCTGGGTCACCGGGTCGGTGATGTCGGCGAACTCGTCGTGCTTCTCGAGGAACTTGGCCACGTAGGGGCAGACGGGCACGATGCGCCTGCCGGAGTCGCGGACGTCGGTCAGGGCCTGCTGGACGAGGATCGAGGCCAGGCCCTGGCCGGCGTAGGCGTCGTCGATCTCGGTGTGGAAGAAGACGCGCTGCCCGGAGCGGTCGCGGTAGGCCGTCAGGCCGGCGCGCTCACCGTCGACCAGGATCTCGTATCGGTGCCGGGCGTCCACGCGCCGGACGACGGGGGTGGTGGTCTGCTGGTTCATGGTGTGCCTTTCGGGTCTTCCGGTCGTGATTCAGTGATGGGACGGGTTCTTGCGGGGTGCGAGGGTGGCGTTCGGGAGGGCCGGGGCGGGGAGACGGCCGCCGGGGTAGCCGTCGACGGTGCCGAAGCGGTCGGAGGCGTCCTCCCAGGCTTCCCGGGCTTCGACGATGTCCTGGTGGCTGCGGCCGATGAAGTTCCACCACATGACGATCTCCTCCTCGAACGGCGTCCCGCCGAGAAGCACCACCCGGGCGGGGCTGTCCGACTCGTTCGTCAGGGTCAGGGTGTCGGTTCCGGTCCCGGCGTACCCCAGCTCGGCCGGGCGCAGGAGTGTCCCGGCGAAACGGACGTCGCCCGCGTCGACGAGCAGACCGTGCTCGAAGGCCGGGTCGGCGGGGAGGGTCACGGTGGCGCCCGGGGCGAGGAGGAGTTCGGCGCCGAGCAGGGGCGTGAAGGTCCGTACGGGGGAGGTCTCGCCGGCCAGCGTCCCCAGGAACACCCTGATCTCCGCTCCGTCAAAGCGGACCGGCTTCGGGGCGTGGTGCTGGAAGTCGCGGCCGGTGTCGCGATGCTCCTCGGGAAGCGCCACCCACAGCTGCACCCCGTGCAGGACGGTGGTGCCGGGCGTGGAGACCTCCGAGTGGCTGATGCCGTAGCCGCCCGTCATGAGGTTCAGTTCCCCGGGGCGCACGAACGCATGGCTGCCCAGGCTGTCGCGGTGTTCGATCTCGCCGCTGAACAGCCAGCTCACCGTCTGCAGGCCGGTGTGCGGGTGGGGAGCGACGTCCATGCCGCCGGAGACGGCGACCTCGTCGGGACCGTAGTGGTCGGCGAAGCACCAGGCGCCGATCAGCGTACGGGCCCGCTGCGGCAGCGTACGCCGTACGGTCATCGCCCGAGGGCCGCCCAGCGGGACGTCCCGGGCGGACAGGACCTCGACCTCTGGAGTGCTCATGCCCCACCTCTCCGAACCAAGATAGTTCCGTTTTCAATAATTATGCATCGCTGCGGCGGCTCTCGCTCCGACGGAGGTCCGGCGGTCCGGTGCGGCTCAGGCCAGGCTTCCCAGAGCCGCCCGATCGTCCGGTGGAAGGTGGGGTAGGTCTAGATCATGTGCCGGAGCCGGTCGACGGGCACCTCTGCGTGGACGGCCACGTTCAGCCCGGAGCACGCTGGTGCGCACCCGCAGCCCTCGTTCGCGCGCCTGAACCTCCGTCAGCCCCACCGCTCCGACCTCCGGTTCGGTGAAGGTGACACGAGGGAGTGCCCGTGGTCGTCCCATTGCGAGGTGTTCCGTCGCCCCCGGCTCTCGAGGAGTTCAGCGACGGCCTACCAGGCGGATCACTCGGGTTCAGTGCAGGTCGGCCCGCGAGGGGGTGTCGTCGAGGAAGCCGCCCGACTGGTGCTGCCACAGCTTCGCGTAGGCGCCGTCCACGGCGAGCAGCTCCTGATGCGTGCCCTGCTCGACGATCCGTCCGCGGTCAAGGACGACGAGCTGGTCCATGTTGGCGACCGTGCTCAGTCGGTGCGCCACCACGAGCGCCGTCCGCCCGTCCATGAGCCGCCACAGCGCATCCTGGACGAGGATCTCACTCTCGGAATCCAGGGCGCTGGTCGCCTCGTCGAGCAGCAGGATCGGCGCATCGCGCAGGATCGCCCTGGCGAGGGCGACCCGCTGGCGCTGTCCGCCGGACAACTTCACCCCGCGCTCGCCCACCATGGTGTCGAAGCCGTCCGGAAGCACATCGGCGAATTCCGTGACGTGCGCCGCCTCGGCCGCGCGGCGGATCTCGGCGTCGGTGGCGTCCGGCCGGGCGAACGCGATGTTGTCTCGCAGCGTGCGGTGGAACATCGCCGGGTCCTGCGGCACGTAGGCGATCAGGCTGCGCAGTTCGGTCTGACGCAGCCTGCTGATGTCCTGTCCCCCGATCAGAATCCGGCCGGCGTCGATGTCGGTCATCCGCAGCAGCAGCCGCGTGAGCGTGGTCTTGCCTCCGCCGGACCGGCCGACGAAACCGATCTTCGCCCCGCTGGGCACGGCCAGATCGAGGCCCTCGAAGAGCGGCTCCGCGCCCGCGTGGGCGAAGGTCACGTTTTCGAAGTGCACCTCGGCGGACCGGGACCGCAGCGGTTCCGGGGACACCGGGTCGAGCACGGTCGGCGGTGTCAGCAGCAGTTCGGTGAACTGCGCGGCCTCCGTCATCGAGCTTTCCAGGCGACGGTAGATCTGGTTGAACTCGAACATGATCCGCGTCGCGTTGGCGTAGTACGTGAAGGCGACGATGACCGTCTCCACGCCGTGCCCTCCCCCGGCGAGCGCAACGGCGAGCAGCAGGCCCAGCACGTTGGTCAGTACGGACATCGGCGCGACCAGGGTGTCGATGCGCAGGTTGCCGTAGTCCCACGAACGCAGCGTGAGCCGGCGCGACTCCGCGACGCGGGACCGGTGCTCGGCGGCCTCACGTTCCTCGGCGGCGAACGACCGGACCGTGTCCATGTTCATCAGGCTGTCGGCGACGTGGCCCGACACCCGGGCGATCGCCTGCTCGCGCTGGGCGACGAGCACCTGGCGGCGACGGATCAGGGGTGCCACGCACAGCGCCGTGAACGCGATCAGTGTCAAGAGCCCGGCCACGAGCATCGGGTCGTACTGCCACAGCACCACCGATGCGAACACCAGCGGCACGAAGCTGCCGATGACCGAGAACGTCAGCGTGTCGACGAACTCCTCGAAGCGGGAGGCGAAGCTCAGGACCCGCTTGGTCAGCGACCCGGCGAAGTTGTCGTGGAAGAACGCGGCGTCCTTGGCGAACAGCTCATCCATGCCGATCACGTACAGGTGCTCGATACCGAGGGCATCAAGGCGGTTCAGGCAGTGCAGTCCGATGCGCCACAGCGTCTCCGCGAGTAACAGGACGCCGGCGAAGCCGAGGACGTAGGGCAGCGTCGAGCCGATGCCGGTACCGGCCTCGTCCGCAATGCGGCCGACGAGTTTCGCGACGACCAGCGGCACGATGTAGTTGATGCCGATGTTGCCCAGCGCCGGGAGCAGCATCGCGGGCACCGTCAGCCACCGGAGACGGGCCAACTCCCGTCCGTAGCAACGAAGCGCGAGGAGCACCGAGCCCCTGCCGGGCAAACCTTTGCGCGATTCAGGCATTCCCATCCCAACCCTGCTTTGTCGGACCGGCAGGACAGGATTCGCAGTGTCCCGCGACGGCACCCGCGCAGTCCAAGCGTTTTTCTCCAACCGCCCAGCATTGCAAGTGCAGGGCCGTCGGGGCGGACGGTGATGCTGTAGGCGGCCTATGCCGGGGTGGCGCGGAAGCGCGGAGGGTGGGCAGGCAGCACCCGCGCCGCATGGCGGACGGCGTCAGAAGCCTCGTCAGACAGCTCACCGGGCGTAGCCGAGAACGCGCGGAGATCCCTGCAATCGACGAATTCCTGAGAGGGGTACGGATCAAGAGTGGGAGTGGCCCCCACGGTCCCCAATTGGTCCACAACTTGTCCCCAACTGGTCCCCAAAAACGATCAAGAGGCCATATCGAATTGACTCCGATACAGCCTCTGACCTGCGACTCTTTCGAGTCGGGACGACAGGATTTGAACCTGCGACCCCTTGACCCCCAGTCAAGTGCGCTACCAAGCTGCGCCACGTCCCGATGCGCGGATCCTTGGGGCCTGGCCCCGTCCGAGCGCGCAAGAGAACATTACCCCATTCCGGGCCTGGGTTGGACGCGCGGGTCCTGCGGCCGTGGCCGGTCTGCGTGGTGACGCCGCAGGTCGGGGGCGGGGGCGGCCGGCAGCCCGGGCCTGTGCGCCAACAGCGCGGCGGTTCGCCGGTGTTCCCCGGGCACAGCCCGGCGTTGCGCCGCACGGGTGGCGGACACCGTTCTGACAGCTGCGGTCGGCCACGGCTCCGACGGGTGACAATCGGGGAGTGAACAGGACGCCGAGGGACCGCGACGCCGATGGCCGGGCGCGCAGCGCGCGCCCCCGCGACGGGCTGGGGCGCCCCCTCCCGTACGGGGAGGAGGGCGTGGCGCGGCAGCCGGAGGGCGTGGTGCGCACACCGGAGGAGACCCTGGTCGAGGCGCAGCGGCTGCTGGACGCGGGCATGCCGTTCCACGCCCACGAGGTGCTGGAGGACGCCTGGAAGTCCGGGCCGCAGGCGGAACGCGGGCTGTGGCGGGGTCTGGCCCAGCTCGCGGTCGGCCTGACCCACGCCGCCCGGGGCAACGCGACGGGCGGCGCTGCCCTGCTGGCCCGCGGTGCGCAGGCCATCGCGCCGTACGGTGCGCCGACCGCCTCGCCGTACGGCATCGATGTCGACGGGCTGACCAGGTGGGCGGGGCAGCTGGCCGCCGAACTGCGGCGCGACGGGGCCGCAGTGCCCGCCGCGGCACGGGCACCGCGGCTGCGTGCCGGCTGACGTCAGCCGGCGACGAGCACGACCTCCAGGGTGCGGGGGCCGTGCACGCCCTCGACCCGGTCGAGCTCGATGTCGCTCGTGGCGGAGGGCCCGGAGATCCAGGTCAGCGGGCGGGTGGGATCGAGCCGGGGCAGTGCCTGCGGTACGGAGGCGACGACCTGTTCCGGGGCCAGGACCACGCAGATGTGGTGGTCGGGGACGAGAGTGATCCGGCGGCGGCCCTGGTCGGGGCCGCCGTCCAGCACGATCGTGCCGGTCTCGGCGATCGCGAGCGCGCAGCCCGTGACCACGCTGTCGACGGCGTCGAGCTCCTGCGCGGTGGATTCGGCGCGGTCCGCGACACGGGTGGCGTCCACCGCCGCCAGCCAGTGCGGCGGCAGCCCCGGCGGTACGAGCACACTCCGCGCCCCGCGCGAACGGAGCAGCCTCGCCAGCACGTCGGGCAGCCCTTCGGCGTCGCTCCGGTGGACGAGCGCGCGGTAGTCGGCGAGGTTCTCGTGCAGCAGGTCGAGCAGCGCGTCCGGGTCGTCGGGGGTGTGGGAGCCCAGATAGTCGCGGCTCACCTCCGGTACCTCCGGCGCGCCGTCGAGGGCGGCTCGTACCCGGGCGAGGATCAGCCCCCGGGAACCTCGCCCGGACGTGCGGCCGGCCGGTGACGAGGAGTCCGCTCCGGCGGGCTGCGCACCCGTCCCGGCGGACTCGGGGCCCGGGCCGGGCGTGGGGGCGGGGAAAGGGTCCGGTGCGGGGGTCATGTGCGGTTCTTCTTCCACCAGTCGCGGAACGGCTCCGCGGGGAGTTCGGGCAGGTCACGGCTGTTGGTCCAGGCGGCGGCGCCGGGCGGCCTCGCGGGGTGGGCACGGCGGGTCCCGGCGGCGAGGCGTTCGGCCGCGCCGAGAGCCGCCGGGTGGTCCAGGAGCCAGCCCGCCGCCCTGATCGCGGCCTTCTCCAGCCGGTGGCCCTTCCCGCCCTGTTCCGCGACCTTCTCCCGTAGATGCACCAGCACCTCGGGAATGTCGATGGCGACCGGGCACACCTCGTAACAGGCCCCGCACAGCGACGAGGCGTACGGCAGCGACGCGTCGGTCTCGCTCGCGATGCCGCGCAGCTGGGGGCTGAGGATCGCGCCGATCGGGCCGGGGTAGACGGAGCCGTACGCATGGCCGCCGGCCCGTTCGTACACCGGGCAGACGTTGAGGCAGGCCGAGCAGCGGATGCAGCGCAGCGCCTGCCGGCCGACCTCGTCGGCGAGGGCCTGCGTCCGGCCGTTGTCGAGGAGCACCAGGTGGAAGGTCCGCGGACCGTCACTCGTGTTGCCGGATTCCGTCGCGCCGGTATCCGTCGTACCGGAACCCGCCGTACCAGAACCCGTCGTACCGGTCCACATGCTCGTGTACGGGTTCATGCGCTCCGCGGTCGAGGAGCGTGGCAGGGTCTGCAGGAACACCTCCAGGTCACGCCATGTGGGCACGACCTTCTCGATGCCGACGACGGAGATCAGCGTCTCGGGGAGGGTCAGGCACATCCGGCCGTTTCCCTCCGACTCGACCACCACGAGGGTGCCGGTCTCGGCGACCATGAAGTTGGCGCCGGACACACCGACCTTCGCGCGCAGGAACTTCTCGCGCAGGTGGAGCCTGGCCGCCTCGGCGAGTTCGGCGGGGGTGTCGCCGAGCCCGTCCGGAGCGGACCTGCCCCAGCTGCCCATCCGGTCGCGGAAGATGTCGCGGATCTCGCCGCGGTTGCGGTGGATGGCGGGGACGAGGATGTGCGAGGGCCGGTCGTCGCCGAGTTGCACGATGAGTTCGGCGAGGTCCGTCTCGTACGCGGAGATGCCCTCGGCCGCCAGGGCTTCGTTGAGGCCGATCTCCTGCGTGGCCATCGACTTGACCTTGACGACTTCCCGCTCGCCGGTGGCCTTGACCAGGTCCGCGACGATCCGGTTGGCCTCGTCGGCGTCGGCGGCCCAGTGCACGGTGCCGCCCGCGGCCGTGACCCGCTCTTCCAACTGCTCCAGGTAGCGGTCGAGATGACGGAGCGTATGGTCCTTGATCTGTCGTCCGGCCTCGCGCAGCTGTGCCCAGTCGGCCAGCTCGGAGACCGCCCTGGCGCGCTTGTCGCGGATGGTGTGGGTGGCGTGCCGCAGATTGGCGCGCAGGGTGGCGTCGTGCACGGCTTCCCGGGCCGCCGTCGGGAAGGACGGCATGCCGACGAAGCTCCCGCTCATACGTGAGGCTCCTCTTCGGTACCGGCGAGGATTTCGGCGATGTGGAGTGCGCGCAGCGGGACGCCGTTCCCGGGCCCGGCCTGGCGCCCGAGGATGCCGCCGAGGTGCATCAGGCAGGAGTTGTCGGCGCCGCACAACACCTCGGCCCCGGTGGATGCGGCGCTGCGCACCTTGTCCTGGCCCATCGCGGCGGACACGTCCGCGTTCTTCACGGCGAAGGTGCCGCCGAAGCCGCAGCACTCCTCGGCGCCGGGCAGTTCGAGGAGCTCGAGGCCCTTGACGGCCTCCAGGAGCCTGCGCGGCCGCTCACCGAGTCCCAGCAGCCGCAGTCCGTGGCAGGAGGGGTGATAGGTGACCTTGTGGGGGAAGTACGCGCCGACGTCGGTGACGCCGAGGACGTCGACGAGGAACTCGGTGAGTTCGTACGTCCGGGACGCGAGCGAGGCCGCGGAGGCGTCGCCGAGCCGCGGATAGTGGTGGCGGACCATCGCGGCGCACGATCCGGAGGGGGTGACGACGTACTCGTACCCCTCGAAGACGCGTGCCGTGCGCCGGACCAGGGGCTCGGTCTCGCGCCGGTAGCCCGTGTTGAACTGGGGCTGGCCGCAGCACGTCTGCCCGGCGGGGAAGTCGACCTCCACCCCCAGTCGCTCAAGGAGGCGGACGGTGGCCACACCTGTGGACGGATAGACAGCGTCGTTGACGCAGGTGACGAAGAGTGCGACGCGCATGGGCGGAGGATATGCCGGTGCCGGGGCGCTCACCAGACGAGGTGCAGGGTCTCCGGTGAGCGGTGGATCAGGGTCGGGCGCATCGTGACCCTGTGGTCCGCCGAGAGCCGCAGCTGGGGCATCCTGCTGCTGAACAGCTCGACGGTGAGCCGGAGCTGTTCCCGGGCGAGCTGCGATCCGGGGCAGCCGTGGGCGCCGTGCCCGAAGGCGACATGCCGGCTCGGGGCCGTACGGGTGATGTCGAACTCGCCGGCGCGCTCATGGCGCCGTTCGTCTCGGTTGGCCGTACGCGACGAACACGGTGGCCCCGGCCGGAAGTTCGGTTCCGGCGAGGGTGACGGGCCGGGTCGTGGTGCGGCGGAAGCCCTGGACGGCGGTGTCGTAGCGGGCCGCCTCCTCGACGGCGGCCGGTATCAGTTCCGGTGTGCGGCAGAGCAGTTCCCACTGGGAACGGTGGCTGAGCAGATGGAGCAGCGTCGTGCCGATGAGGGCGGTCGTCGTCAGATGCCCGGCGATGAGGAAGTTCTGCAGGTTGGACACGAGTTCATGGCGCTGGTCGAGGGACAGCTCTCCGCTGCCGGGGGCCAGCGCCGCGACCAGCGCGGAACAGAGGTCCTCGCGCGGGCTCTCGCGCCTGGCACGTATGTAGCGGTCGAGCATCCGCTGCAGCCCGACGACGTCCTCCGCGGCGGCGACCTGCTCGTCCTCCGTCAGCGGCCGGAAGAGCAGCTGCTCCGCCCGGTGGCCGCCGTGCACGGCGGCCGGTATGTCGTCGGGGTCCAAGCCGATCAGCTTCCCGATGACCGCGCCCGGCAGCTTC
>NZ_JBSGZO010000209.1:0-14426 GCF_053611045.1 Streptomyces sp. NPDC054841
GGCTTCCCGGCCGAGGTGCTCGCGGAGGCGGAGCGGGCGGCGCGGGAGCCGCGGCTGCCGGAGCGGGATGCGACGGACATTCCGTTCTTCACGATCGACCCGCCGGCCTCCACCGACCTGGACCAGGCGATGCATCTGGGCCGCCGCCGGGGCGGCGGCTTCCGGGTCAGCTACGCGATCGCCGATGTCGCGGCGTTCGTGACGCCCGGCGGCGCGCTCGACGCCGAGGTGCACCGGCGGGCGCTGACGCTCTACTTCCCGGACGAGAAGGTTCCGCTGCACCCGGTGGTGCTCTCCGAGGGCGCGGCGAGTCTGCTGCCGGACCGGACGCGTCCGGCGCTGCTGTGGACGATCGACCTCGACGAGGACGGGGCCGCGGTCGCGACGGACGTCCGCCGTGCCCTGGTGCGCAGCCGCGCCAAGCTCGACTACACGGGGGTGCAGCGGCAGATCGACGCGGGCACCGCCGAGGAGCCGCTCGCGCTGCTCAAGGACATCGGGTTGTTGCGCGAGAGGCTGGAGGTCGAGCGGGGCGGGATCTCCCTCAACGTCCCCGAGCAGGAGATCGTCCAGCGCGACCACTCGTACAGCCTCGAATTCCGCGCCCCGCTCCCGGCGGACGCCTGGAACGCCCAGGTCTCCCTTCTCACGGGCATGGCCGCGGCCGATCTCATGACCGCGGCCGGCACCGGCATCCTGCGGACCCTGCCGACCGCCCCGGACGGCGCCGTGGCCCGGCTGCGCCGCACCGCGAAGGCGCTGCACATCGACTGGCCGCACCATGTCTCGTACGCGGAGGTCGTCCGCTCCCTCGACCCGTCGGACCACCGCCACGCCGCCTTCCTGCAGGAGTGCACGACGCTGCTGCGCGGCGCCGGCTACACCGCGTTCAGCGGCGGCCGGATTCCCGACCCCGCGATCCACGCCGCCGTCGCCGACGCGTACACGCACTGCACCGCCCCGCTGCGCCGGCTCGTCGACCGGTACGCGGGCGAGCTGTGCGTGGCGGCCGTGGCCGGGGATGAGCCGCCCGGCTGGGTGCGGGAGGCCCTGGAGGCGCTGCCGAAGGAGATGGCCGACGGGGCGCGGCGCGCCAACACCGTCGAGCGCGAGTGCGTCGACATCGTCGAGGCGGCCCTGCTGAGCGGACGGATCGGCGAGCTCTTCGACGCCTTCGTGGTCGATGTGAAGGACCACGAACCGGACGTCGGCATCGTCCAGTTGCAGGACCCGGCGGTGGTCGCCCCGATCGAGGGCGGCGGGGCGGACCTCCCGCTGGGCGAGGCGCTGCGGGTACGGCTCATGCAGGCTGACCCGGGGGCGGCGAAAGTACGGTTCGCGCCTGCGTGAGGGCGCGCAGGAGGGCCCGGGCGTCGTCGGCGTGGCAGCGGACGGTGTGCACCTGACGCTCCTTCCCGAGCAGCCCCACGGCCGTGACGGGCTCCGCCAGCTTCAGGGTGAGGGACGTCTGCGCGCCGACGTCCAGATCGAGGACACCGTCCTGCTCGGGGTGCGTGAAGAGGAGTTCGTACGAGACGGACGCGATCCGGTCGAGCGGGATCCGCAGGTCGACATGGGCGCCCTGGCGCAGCCGCAGGGTGTCCGCGGACAGGATGTGCGGGCGGGTGACGGAAGCCGTGTACAGCCCGATGACGAAGAAGACGGTGTACACGTCGAGGAAGAGCACGATCCCGTGCACGAACGGCCAGGAACTCAGCAGGTACGACATCCCGACGGTCTCGACGACACAGACGAAGCCGAGGCCGAAGAGGATGGCGGCCTGGCCACGGGCGTGCCCGAAGGACTGGTCGCCATGGCCGATGCCGTCGCGGCGGCGCGCCGCCCACAGGACGACGCTCCACATCAGCCGCAGCTCGTGCCCCAGGAGCCGGAGCACCGGCTCGGGCACCAGCTCACGGACGGCTTCGCGGGCGCTGCCGCGCTGCCTGCGCAGTCGTAGGAAGACGGCGGCCTCGGCGAGGAGCAGGAGCAGCATGGCCGCCTCGGCGGCGGTGACGGCGGCCGTGGGCGGCCGTACACCCAGCACCAGACAGACCGCGAGCGCCACTTCGGCGGGTATCACGGCATAGGCGACGCCTCTGAGCCCTCGGATCAGCCGCTTCACCGGGCACGCTCCGCGACGATGCGCAGCGCGCGGCGTACGGCGGCGGCCTGGGCGGGGGAGAAGTCGGCGAAGAACGCGTCCAGGACGGCGCTTTCGGGCAGTGTGCCGGTACCGAGCCCCTCCACGACGGCGTCCGGCATGGAGTCGGCCAGCGCCTGCGCCGCCTCCGCGACCCGCGGGTCGTCCGTCCCGGTCTCCTTGTCCGCGAGCGCGTCGAGCAGCCCGTACACCTCGTACGCCCGTTCCGCCGCGCCCGGCGCCTCGGTCATCCGCCGCATGGCGCCGAGCAGCCGCTCACGCTCGGCCGCGGGCGCGACGCTGTCCAGCAGGGCGAGCAGTTCCCGGTCCTTCGCGGCCATGGCGGACCCGGACGCGGTCACCCCGGCGGCGGCCTCGGCCTCGGCGATCGTTGCGAGGAGCGCGGCCAGCTCGGCCGACACGGGTCCTTCGGCCGTCAGCCGTCCTTCCCGCGCCTGTTCCAGCAGCACCCCGAGCCGCCGGCGCCGCTCCGCGATCTGCTCCTGCTGCCGGGCCAGGTCCTCCTCCAGCTCCTGCAGCACCTCGACGAGCTCCCGCCCGGCGTCGTCGGCGAGCACGTCCCTGACCTCGTCGAGCCCGAGCCCGAGTTCGGTCAGCCGCCGGATCCGCGCGAGCAGCACGGCGTCCCGCACCGAGTAGTCCCGGTAGCCGTTGGCCAGCCGCGTGGGCTCGGGCAGCAGGCCCTGGTGGTGGTAGTGCCGCACGGCCCGCGGGGTGACCCCGACGAGTGCGGCGATCTCTCCGATACGCATGGCCTCAGTAGAAACCCTGACGCTGCGGCAAGGTCAAGCGAGCCTGCCGACTCGGTGGCGAACGCCCCCGGGCCCGATGATCGTGTGCCACGATCGAGGGAAACAGTCCCCTCTCACGGACGGCGGGGTGCAGCGATGTCCCAGTCTGGCGAGCGACCGAGGAAGGAGCGCGACATGACTGCCATGCCGCATGAACCGCTCACGCAGGCGGACGTCCTGCTGGAGGGCTTCCTGGCGCTGGACACGCCGGAGGGCTTCCGCGCGGAGCTGATCGAGGGGGAGATCGTTGTGACACCGCCGCCGGACGGGGACCACGAGGACTGCATCAGCCTGATCGTGAAGCAAGTGATCAGGCGTTCACGTACCGACATGGATTTCTCCGGGAACAAGGGCCTCAAGCTGAAGCGCGCGCCCGACAGTTCGAGGGACCACGTCATCCCCGACGGCACGTTCGCGCCCACCGAGCTGAGACTGTTCCGTGGCGCCGATTCGTGGATGCCCGCTGACGGCGTGGCCATGGTGATGGAGGTGACCTCCACCCGGCCGGACAAGGACCGCGAGACCAAGCGTCGCTGCTATGCACGGGCCGCCATCCCCCTGTATCTGCTGATCGACCGGGGTACGTCAGCTCTCACCCTCTTCAGCGAGCCCGAGGACGGCGACTACCTCCAGCGGCGCGCCATCCACTTCGGCAAGGTCCTGCCCCTGCCCGAGCCGTTCGCCTTCGAGCTGGACACCGCCGCCTTCGTGTGAGGCGCGCGCTCGGGGTCCGCACCGCCGGGTAGCATGGTCACCACGGCAGACGAGCCGGGCGGACGGCCGCGTGAGGAACCCTTCGGGGCGCCTCCCGAGGAACGTCCGGGCTCCACAGGGCAGGGTGGTGGGTAACGCCCACCCGGGGTGACCCGCGGGACAGTGCCACAGAAAACAGACCGCCGGGGACCTCGGTCCCCGGTAAGGGTGAAACGGTGGTGTAAGAGACCACCAGCGCCTGAGGTGACTCAGGCGGCTCGGTAAACCCCACCCGGAGCAAGGTCAAGAGGGGCCACCCCCGAAAGGGACGGTGGCCCTGCGCGGACGTTCGAGGGCTGCCCGCCCGAGTCCGCGGGTAGACCGCACGAGGCCGGTGGCAACACCGGCCCTAGATGGATGGCCGTCGCCCCGACGACCGCGAGGTCCCGGGGCACAGAACCCGGCGTACAGCCCGACTCGTCTGCCCCTCAGAGCTTCTGACCAGCGAAATCACAAGTCAGAGGCTCTTTTTCGTGGAGTGGCGGGCCTCGCCTCACCCCGTTCCGTCCCGGTTCAAACCGGACCTCATGGCTACGAAGGTAGCCACCAAGGTAGCCACGCCTCGTCGGGCCGGAGGTGGGCGTGCGGAGCCCGGGGAGAGGCCCTCCCAGGCCAGGGGCCTTTCGGCGCCGGAGTGAGTGGCGAAGCGGGCTCACTCCTTGTAGTTATTCCTCGGTGTTTTCGGGTTCTGTGTGGCGATCGTGCGGCGGTGGATCGGTTGGCTTCTGCTCGTCAAGCCAGGCTTGGATGCCCCCGGGGTTCTGCGCGGGCGCGTCGAAGGGAATGATGGGCACGGGGGGCGAAGTGGCAAGGAAGGCCGCCAGTTCATGGGGCAGCGCGGCCACTGAGGGCTCAAGCTCCTCGATTTTAGTCAGGAGTCGTCGCAGTTCCCCATCCATAAGCCGGAGATCTAGGTGTGCACCCGCTACATGGATCGCGCCGTTCTCCATGTCTATGAGGCGCATGGGCGGAGCTTGGAATTCGGGCCTGGTGCCCGTCTGCCACTCCTCGACAGTTGGCCGAGGCAGGTGGACGATCCATTCGTCGAGGCGCTCATCAAAGTGCTCGCTACCGTTCCGAACCTCGCGAGCCGCCAAGGGAGACGCGTTATCCACGTCAAGGATCTTTCGCAGGAACGGACCCCGCTCCTTCCGCCACTTCAAGCCCTCGTCGGTCCCTTCGGGGCCCTTCGACTGAACAGGCCAGAGACTCCTGGAGACCTTCCCCAGAAAGGTGAGGAAGTCCTCGAAGCAGACCCAGGCGGCGGGCGGAGTCGGAGTCTGCCGCGCGTAGTCCATCAGGGCCGCCACAGCCGCCAGGGCATATCGGGTGTCGCGCGCCAGCCACGTCAAGTACACCCGCTGCGCCCATGGGTCTTCGGATATGTCGTTGCTCACGGGCGTCATTGTGGCGCCTGTGAGCAACCAGGCGGGAGCGAGATTCATACGTCCATGGCTCGGGTTGTCCGTCCCTAAACAGCGGAAGGGCCCCCTGGCCATGTGTCGGCGCTGGCCAGGAGTGCTCTGAGTTGGGGGTAAAGCCCCCGGCCAGGGCTATCGCGGCGCCTGAGGCTTCCGGTGCCTGCCGGTCCCAGGGCCGAGTTTCGGCGCCGGCCCCGAGGCCGAGGTGACCTCGGTGTCGGGGAACAAGATGCGTCTCGCGTCCGCGAGATTCACCGCGAAGCCGTAGGGCTCCCAGATGTGGCCGTTCCACCGCTGGATCGCGCGGGGCGCGTCAGGGTTCAGATGCGATGCCTGCGGACCGTCGCCGGGGACGAGCGGGATGGCACGGAGCCACCCGATCTTTGCGTCACGGCGCTCGGCCCAATCGGACAGCGGTTCGTCGTCCATCGTGCTCGCTTCCTGCGGCCCGGGAGCGGATGCCTCGGAGGGTAGTGGTTCAGGCGAGCTGGTGTTCCCAGCGCAGCGATGGGCTCGGGTCAATCCAGTACAGGTGTGACGCGGTCGTCACGCGGAGTCGAACAGTGCCGATATCCGGGGAGCCGGCGTCCTGCCAGGCGGCGAGGGCGCGCTCGACATCGTCCCAGAGTGCCACGGGGCCACCCTGGCGGACGGTCCAGCTCTCGCCGTCGGCGATGAACTCGGCGAACGACTCCCGTTCCGGATCGAACAGGTACCGCAAGGATGAGCCGTCGCTTCGGGCGGCGCGGACGAACTGCGCACCCGGCGCGGCGAGTTGTGCGAGGAATGCGGGCATCCACTCTTCCAGAGCGAGAGGGGACACCAGTGCGGTCCGCTCGCTGTCCGCGTAGGCGGCCCGGGCGGAGAGGTCGCCCGCCACGGGCGTCATTGCCTGGGCGCGCGCCTGCATGAAGGAGGAGCGTCTGACAATCGCACCCTCGGCGGTACCGTCATCGCCGACGGTGACCTTCGCGAGACCAGTACCCCAGGGCCAGGAGCCGACCGTGCTGAGGACGGTGCCACCGGGCTTCGTCTGCCGGACCCACGCGTACGGGATGCGACGGACCGCGCAGGTTGCGATGACCCGGTCGTACGGCGCCCGGTGCGGATGGCCGAGAAGCCCGTCGCCCGTCACCGTCCACGTCGAGTAGCCGACGGATTCCAGGGCGGCATCGGCGCGTGCCGCCACCTGAGGGTCGACCTCGATGGTGGTGACGTTGTCCTCGCCGAGGTAGTGGCACATCAGGGCCGTGGAGTAGCCGGTGCCCGTGCCGATCTCCAGGACGCGGTGTTCCGCCGTGAGGTCCAGGGCCTCGATCATGCCGACGACGGTGGTCGGGTCGGTGGAGGACGACGTGGGCACGCCCGTGACGGGTTCGCCGGTCTGGTCGGCGGTGAGGTGGCCGTCGAGCTGGGTGGTGAGGGTGTCGAGGCTATACACGATCCTCAGCCACTCCTCCGGATCGGTGCCGAGCGCGGTGACGGGCCGCCAGGTCCGCCCCTCGTTGAGGAAGACGCCGGGGTGGAGGAACTGCTCGCGGGGGACGGTCTCCACGGCTCCGCGCAGCCAGGGCGACTTCAGGACGCCGTTGCTCGTGAGCAGCGCGGCCATGCGACGCCGCTCGGATGCCGCGTTGGTCATCGGCGGTCTCCTTCCATGAGTAGGTCGGCGAAGGCGGCGGACATCGGGAGGCCGGTCTCCGTCTCCAGCCATCCCCATTGCCCGTTGGGGTTCAGCTCCAGCCACCAGTAGTTCCCCGCCCGGTCCACCGCGAGATCGAAGCTCCCTGATACCAGCTCCATACGGTCCAGGTAGGCGTGTAGTGCCTTGTCCACGCGATTGGGGAGGTGCTCGACGGTGTAGGTCAGGGCGCTGTAGTCCTTGCGCCAGTCGAGCAGTTCGGAGTCGATGCGTACAGCGAACGTGTGCCGGCCCACGATCAGAACACGGAGGTCTGCGACCTTGTCCACCCGTACCTGGAACAGGTGCGGGGTGACACGAACACTGTCGTCGATCTCGTCGGCGGTGACGGGATCAGCCCATCCGGTCACCGGCACGCCCTCGCGCGTGTACGGGGTCCACCGCAGCGTCTTGAAGATTGAGTCCCCCTGGGTGCGGATGAACTCGCGTGCCTCGGCTGGGACGTTGGTGACGAGGGTGGGCGGGATGGTGAAGCCGAGCTGCTGGGCGAGGGCGAGCTGAGCGGGCTTGTAGTCGGCCGCCGCAATGTGCAACGGGTGGTTGACCCAGAGAGGGCTGTCCAGGGCGTAGAGGGTGCCTGCGAGTCCGTAGCGGACCTGCGCCGCCGCGAACCGAGAGTCGTCCGGAGGCAGGTGGGGAAACGACGGCCACTCTGGGCGGCGCCAGTACACCGATCGGACGCGGGTCAGGTCTGCGGTTCTCGACGGGGTGCGCACCTGCCCGACCACAGGGGCCGGGCAGGTGCCGAACCGAGCCGAGACCGTGAGGTTCGCGCCGATGTCGGCGGGGTTGAACCGGACCACCGGCACATCGCGCCGGTTGAGTTCGGTGATCACCATGTCGGCGGTGATGTCGTCCGCCTCGGTGGCCACCAGCACCGGCCTCTCCTCGGTCGTGGCCATCAGTCCTGGCTGCTGTCCTGGTCGTGACCCTGGTCGTTCCGGGAGTCCGAGTTCGTCGTCGTGGACGTCTCGGTACCGGAGCTGGTGCCGTGTTTGCCCATCTCGACCACCTGCCCGTCGTGGTCACGGAACACCCCGAGCTGCGTGGTGGGATCGACGGCGACCGTGGCGTGGGGTCGGCGGATGGTGGTCGGGTAGGGCGTGAGTCGGCCCGCGCCCCACGGCCGCGCGGGGGTGGGAAGTGCGACGGAGGTGGTCATGGGACTCCTTCGGTTGCAGGGGTGGCGAAACCGCCCGCGCCGACGGGGCGGACGGCGAACTGCGGGCAGCGACTCAGAGGCGGGCGGCCTGAATGTTGTCGGCCGCGGTCGTCCACTCGACCCCGGACGCGGGCCGGATGTGCGCGACCCGGACCGTGCCGTGGCTGTGGAGCTCGTGCGTGACGGCGACGAGAACGCCCTCCCCGCGAGAGGCGACGTCGCGGACGTTGGTGTTCAGGAGCGGGTGCTGCTCGTAGCCGTCGGGGCCGACCGGGGTCACGTCTTCGTCCCCTGCCGAGCCTCGACGCGGCGCATGAACTTCTCCCAGCCGCCGGCCGCCCGTACCCGCAGAGCCCGGCTCGGCGCACCCGGTCGGGGCTCCGGCGGCGTGTACGTACGGCCGCTGGCACCAGGGATCCTGCGGGGCAGTTCGGAGGTGTTCACGCGGGCGCTCCTCTCGGACGGGGGCAGCAGCTCGCCGCGGCTCGGACGGGACACGGCGCGGTCCGCTGCCTTGGGGGATCCGCCCAGAGGGTCCTTCACCCTCTGAGCGGCGTGTGACCAGTGAACGACGATCCGTTACTGTCTCCCAGAGCGGACCCCGCGCAGTGCCCAGGCGTTTTCCAGGCGTCGGGTGGCGCGAGTGGGGAACGGTGCTCTTCGTGAGGGGAGACCAATGGCATTAAGGCGTAGGCGCTTTGCTGAGCGGCGGGTGGCACAGGGTTACTCTCAGGAGGAATTCGCAGAAGCGCTCAGGGTGGCCGCATCCACCGTGATCCGTTGGGAAGGTGGCCGTGCCACTCCACAGCCGCACCAACGGCCAAAGATCGCCAGCCTGTTGGGAGTCACCCTCTCCGAGCTGGAAGGGCTTCTCTTCGAAGAACAGCCGGCCGAAACCGCCGTGCTTCCTGACACCCTGCCCCTCCTCCACGGTGATGATGACGATATGAAGCGCCGCGATGTCCTGGGCCTGCTCGCCGTCACAGGCGCGCTGGTCACCCTGCCCGGTTCGGACGAGGCCCCTCGAGGGCGCACGGCGGCGGCGCTTCTGGAGACGGGTGACGACCTTCACCGAAGCCTGTGGCAGGTCTACACCCTCTCGAACTCCAAGCAGGCCGTCTTCCCAGCAGTCCGCAGGCAGCTCGACGTCATGACGAAGGGATTGGCCGAGGCGCGCACCTCGGCGGATCGGGCCCGGCTGTGCACGATGACGGCTGACGTCTATCAGCTCGCTGGCGAACTCTTCTTCGACGCCAACCGGTACACCGACGCCGCCCAGTGCTACACGTTGGCCGCCCAAGCGGCCCATGCCGGTGGTGACCACGACCTCTGGGCATGCGCCATGACCCGGCACGCCTACGTCGAGCTGTACGCCCGCCGTGCGCCCGCAGCCCAACCCCTGTTGGCGGTCGCCTCCCGGATCGCCCGACGGGGCGACAGCGCCTTGTCCACCCGCCACTGGGTCGCCGCCGTAGAGGCTGAGGCGTACGCGGCTATGGGTGACATCGACGCCTGCACTCGGGCCCTCGACGAAGCTGAGAAGGTGCACTCTCTCGGCGACCACTCCCATAACGGTGGTTGGCTCCGTTTCGACGGCTCCCGCCTCGCCGAGGAACGAGGAGCCTGCTACCTCCAGCTCGGCCGCCCCGACCTTGCGGAAGACGCCCTCACCGCAGCCCTCGCCCAACCTCTGTCGCTGCGCCGCCGCGCCGCCGTACTGAGCGACCTTGCCGTCCTCGGAGTCCACCGGCGCGACATCGGCCAAGTCGTGCACTACGCAGAGGCTGCGATCGGCCTGGCCGGCCAGTCGAACTCGGGATTCATCGGGAAGAAGCTGGACGGACTCCGAGGACGTCTTGCCCCGCTCATGTCCGATGGCCGAGTCTCGAATCTTGATCACCGAATCGCGGCGCTTTCGCGTACCGCATGACGAGAGGGACACGTGCATGAGTGACGGTCGGATCTTCCGCGAGGCGTGGATCGCCGGTGTGACCAAGCACTACCCCGGTGAACCGAAGGCGGGCTACGTCACGCCGTGGGGCGAGACGCCCGAGTGGGAGCGCGAGGCTGCCGCGGCCGTGTACGGACAGGTGCGCGACTTCATCAAGGTCAGCGAAGGGCACGCCGCCCGGCTCACCCGCGAGCAGAAGGGCCACTTCGTGGCGATCTGCTGGACCGCCCAGATGTTCAAGCACTTCGAGGACCCGAAGCCCGGATACGTCGCCGAGTGGGCCGACCTTCCGGCCTGGCAGCAGGAGACGGACTCGGACATCTTCGAGCACATCGAGCAGACCGTCTGAACTCCGAGGACGATGAAGCCCCCGTCCGGACCGCTCCCGGGCGGGGGCGTCGGCCTACGTAGCCATCAAGGTAGCCACGCAAGCGCCCTCCATCTACGTTTGCGCAGGTCATAGCGGTGTAGCGACTCTCCCCGGCGTACAGCCCGACTCGTCTGCCGCCCCGCATTTCCGCGGCCCGGGGCATGTTTCCTGGGGAAGGACGCGGCGGCTCCCCGGTGCGACGGAGCACCGGCGTCGTCGGTGCTCCGTCGCCGTACGGCTACCGATCTGCTACGGCAGCCAGCTCTGCGACCAGGCGTGCGGTGGTCGGGGTCTCGATCCGGTGGGTGGCCGCGGCCCGTAGGACTGCACCGCCGATGGCGTCGAGTTCGATCGGGTGGCCTGCCTCCGCGTCACGCTGCATCGAGGACTTCATGCTCTCCGGGGCGCGGTCGAGGAACGAGAGGACGGGCCCGGCGGACACCGGCGTCCCTGCGGCACTGGCCACGGCGGTGATTTCGTTCAGTACGGCGAGAAGTTCGGGCCGCCGCTCGTCGCGGATGGTGCCGGCGGTGGCCTGGTAACGAGTGGTCAGCAGGGCGAAAGGGGCGAGGAAGGAGAGCTTGTCCCAGAGCATCGCGGTCTCGTCGGTGCGCAGGGCCACGTCGAGTCCGGCGTGCCGAAGGCAGGATGCGAGGCCGTCGAGCGGGGCGGCCAGTTCGACGGCGGCGAAGGGGCTGGTGTGCACGATGCGTCCGGGCGCGGTGCAGGTGGCCTCGACCCTGATGGTTCCGGCCACGACCTGGTCGGCCGGGTAGCGCCGGCGCAGCGCAGCAAGGTGGTCGATTCCGTTGAGCAGCGGTACCACGATCCCGTCTCCGAGGACCTGCGGCGGAATCCGGTCGAGGGCGACGGGCAGAGCGGTCTGTTTGACGGTCACGAAGGCGACGTCGACCGGCTCGCGCAGCTCGGTGTCGGCATCGACCGCGGCGGCGAAGTCGCCGTGCTGGGCGCTCGCGACGCGCAGACCCTCGCGGCGCAGCACGCCGGTGGTCTCCTCACCGGCGAGGCAGATGACGCGATGCCCGTCGCGGGCGAGCAACGCGCCGATCAGGCCGCCGACGCCGCCCGGCCCGAGGATGGCCACCGTCATGGTGGTCGTGGTCATGTACCGCTCCTGTTCTCCGGAGACTCGCCTGGGCAGGTCTCGTTGCACTGAGGCTGGAAACCTCTATCGGCGAATGGGCCGTGGTTCTCGCCGATGGACCTGCCTCGCGACCCTGCTGCTCATGGCCGGCTGATCAGGCCCCGGAGTACCAGTCGCGTCGATGCTGTCCGATGACGCTGGGGGTGTGGTCTCCGGCCGGCTGGCTGGCTGGTCGGAAGTCGGAAGGCTTTCGTCCAAGAGCCGAGGAGCACTGTCGCAGCGACGGTCGCGACGGCGACGGCAATGCCCGATGAGGCGAAAGCGAACACCACTCCTGTGATGCCAAGAGTGAACAGGAACAGGGTCAGCACCTGCCTGCGCCGCTGTCGTCGTGCATCGCGACTGCTCAGCAGGCTGTCGCCTGTGACAGGCTCTGGGGCCAGATCATCAATTCGGCAAGAAGCCAAGACCACGATGATGCGCTGTACCTCTGCCGGCACGCGCGTCCGTCCCTCAACTCGGTTGAGTTCGACTTCGCTCCGCAGCTCTCGGACGTGTACAGCGGCCGACGCCTACCTGGCGACGACCCGCGGCATCGGCGTCCGACCGTCGGCCAGGGCCCGCGGGACGGCGTACTTCTCCCATGCTGAGGCGAAATCCCCCAGCGCACGCACGGCTGCGACATGAGGCGGTTCGAACTGAGAATCCTTCAGAATGCCGCAACGCGCCCCCCGCAGCCCCCACTGTGCTGCGAGGGGCGCCGTCTAGATGGGTCAGAACTCATGGTGATGCCCCGTTTGTTGAGGTCATGCGGGCCTGTGAAGCCGCGTCGCCTCAACTTCAGCAGAGCAGGGATCGGTGTGGAAACCGAAATGCTTCCGATTGATCATGATGCTTCGGCAGCAATCCCGAACCGCTTCGGTCCCAGGAAGCCGGATACCACCCACGGCGCGGGCTGACCGCTACCGCCGGCCAGGACGGGCACGACGTGCCGCGGCGAGGACGTGTTCGTACGCCGCCGTCACCCCAGCGCCTTGTCCAGGTTGAACGCCGCGCTGATCAGCGCCAGGTGGGTGAACGCCTGCGGGAAGTTGCCTATCTGCTCGCCCGTGCGGCCGATCTCCTCCGCGTACAGGCCGAGGTGGTTGCCGTACGTGAGCATCTTCTCGAAGGCCAGCCGCGCCTCGTCCGCGCGCCCGGCGCGGGTGAGCGCCTCGACGTACCAGAAGGAGCAGATCGAGAACGTGCCCTCCTCGCCCCGCAGGCCGTCCGGGCTGGCTTGTGGGTCGTAGCGGTAGACCAGGGAGTCGGAGACCAGTTCCTCGCCGAGCGCGTCCAGGGTGGACAGCCATTTCGGGTCGGTCGGGGAGATGAACTTGGCCAGCGGCATCATCAGCACGGAGGCGTCGAGGACGGTGCCGCCCTCGTACTGGACGAATGCCTTCCGGTCGGCCGACCAGCCGCGCCGCATGATCTGCCGGTAGATCGTGTCGCGTTGCCGGGCCCAGCGCACCACGTCGGCGGGCAGCCCCCGGTGCTGGGCGATCCGTATGGCCCGTTCGATCGCCACCCAGCACATCAGGCGGGAGTAGAGGAAGTTCTTGCGTCCTCCGCGGGTCTCCCAGACGCCCTCGTCGGGCTGGTCCCAGTTCGCGCACACCCACTCGACCAGCTCGCAGACCGTGTCCCAGTGCGCGCTGGAGATGGGCTCCCCCCACTTGTCGTAGAGGTAGATCGAGTCGATGAGCGCGCCGTAGATGTCCAGCTGCAGTTGGTCGACGGCGCTGTTGCCGACGCGTACGGGGGCGGAGCACAGATGGCCCTCGAGGTGGGACAGCTCGCGCTCGGGCAGCTTCCGGCGGCCGTCGATGCCGTACATGATCTGCAGCGGCGAGCCGCCGCAGGAGATGCAGACGTGCTCGGTCAGGAACTGCATGAAGGCCTTGGCCTCGTCGGTGAAGCCCAGCCGGAGCATCGCGTAGACGCAGAAGGCCGCGTCGCGGATCCAGACGTACCGGTAGTCCCAGTTCCGCTCGCCGCCGATCTGCTCGGGCAGGCTCGTCGTCGGCGCGGCCACGATGGCGCCGGTCGGCGCGTAGGTGAGCAGCTTGAGCGTCAGCGCGGAGCGGTGCACCATCTCCCGCCAGCGTCCGCGGTAGCGCGACTTGGACAGCCACCGCCGCCAGTAGCGGACGGTGGCCTCGAACAGGTCCTCCGCCTCGGCGACGGGGCAGGCCCGCGGCCGCACCTCGCCGCCGACCCGGTCGAGCGCGAAGACGGCGGTCTCTCCCTCGTGCAGCTTGAACAGCGACCACACGTCCCGGCCGTCGCTCTCGACCGGGACGCTGGACGTCAGCGCGAGGGTGAGGCCGGGCGACTCGAAGACGGGGTAGCCGTGCTCGGTGCGGACGGTGTGCGGCTGGGCCCCGTAGTCGAAGCGGGGTGCCACGACGGCGCGGAACGGCAGCGATCCGCGGACGCAGATCACCCGGCGGATCAGCCGGTGCCGGTCGGTCTCGCGCGAGTCGTCGACGATGGGCATGAAGTCCTGGACCTCGCCGACCCCGTCCTCCGCGAAGAAGCGGGTGATGAGCACGTTGGTGTCGGGGAAGTAGAACTGCTTCGTCCGCGTCGGCACGTCCGGGGCGAGCTCGAAGAAGCCTCCCCGCTCGGCGTCGAGGATCGAGGCGAAGACACTGGGCGCGTCGAAGCGGCCGCAGCAGTACCAGTCGATCGTGCCGTTCGTCCCCACCAGCGCGGCGCTGCGCAGGTCGCCGATCAGCCCGTGCTCGGAGACGGGCAGATACCGGGGAGAGCTCGAGCTCCCGGGGCCGCGGGTGGCACTCGGGGCCCCTTGGGTGGCCTCTTGGGTCACAGCCTCAGCAGTCACGGGTCGGTCCTCCCTCTGCCTGTGGCATATACGCCTGTACCCCCGCAATTCAGTCTAGGTCGCTCGCCGGGTTTGCCCGCCGGGCAGAGTGGCGTCACCTTCTGTGCACGAATGGTG
>NZ_JBSGZO010000210.1:0-14397 GCF_053611045.1 Streptomyces sp. NPDC054841
GTGGTGCGTCATCTCGCGTGACCGGGCAGCCTCATGGCGTCGGCAAGTTGTGTGAACGGGTCGCCTGCCGTCTGGTGCTGGGACTGCTGCGTCGGCCAGGTCGAGAATCCGTCATCCGACCAGCGGGGAACCACATGGAAGTGCAGATGGGGTACCGACTGCTCCGAGCCGGGGCCGTTGGCGCTGAGGATGTTGACACCTCCGGCCTGCAACTCGGTCCGCATCTTCCCGGCAAGTCGCTGGACCAGCGCCATGGTGTCGGCCAGGACTTCCGCCGGAGTGTCGAAGATGTCGGCGTAGTGGGAGGTCGGAATCACCAGGGTGTGCCCTGGCGCGAGTGGGTTCAGTGGAGCGAACGCCGAGGCCACGGGGCCGCAGCTCACCCAGCGAGCAGTGTCGTCGCGGATCAGACGACAGAAAGTGCAGTCCATCCGGTCACCCTGCCAAGGGCGGGACGTCACCCGCCGGCCGATTCCGATTCCGATCGGCCGGCATCCCCATTGAGGTCGGAGAGGGCGGCATCGTAGCGCCCCAGACGGCAGTAGATCTCACCGCGGCTTGCCCTGGGCCACGCATAGTTGGGGCTGAGTTCGAGGGCATGGGTGAGGTCGGTCAGTGCCTCGTCGTAGCGGCCCATGACGCGAAAGGTTTCCCCGCGACTGGCGATCGGCCAGGCACGGTGGGGGCTGAGTTCAACGGCTCGGTCGTAGTCAGCCAGGGCGTCTTCGTCGCGTCCCATGAGGAGATAGGTGAATCCGCGACCCGTAACGCTCTCTGTATCACATGGGGCGATGTCGAGGGCTCGGTTGAACGAGGCAAGGGCCTGCCCATAGCGGCCTGCCAGCCGTTGGGTCTCGCCGATGCCGCAGTGGGCGCGATGCAAGTCGGGGGCCAAGGACACGGCGGTGGCATAGTCGTCAAGGGCGTCGTCGTACTTCCCCGCTGCGCGGTGTTCGTCGGCTCGGAGCGTGTAGGCCAGTGCGCGACCAGTGGTGGGAAGCTCTCGTGCGCCAATCAACTGAGTGAGAACACCGGTAGTGCCGGGCGCCTCGTCGGATCCTGCGGACGACGTGCTGATCAGCCGTCCCCATTCCGTGAGTGCCGGGCTGTCGGCGTCGTGTCCGGCTTGTAGCAATGCCTGGGCCCATCGCCTTACTACGGCAACTCCGTGCTCGCACGCCAGGACGATCTCGCGGAGCGAGTCAGGCAGTGCCTGAGCGGGATGGGCGCACAAGCGGTGGTACATCTCATTGAGCTTGTGTTCCCGCCACACGGCATTGCCCCAGTGTGCGCTTGAGGGCACGACGTCTTCCTCCGCCCGACAGCGCTGGTGGTAGACGTTGGCGAGATGGTTCTGTTGCTGCTGCCAGCGTGCGGGGGACTGGGTGCGGTGCAGGCGGATCATGGAGGCGCGGACCACGTCGTGGAAGCGGGAACGACCAGGCGAGCCGGTAACGAAGGGCAGGCTCCGCAGCCACCCGTATTGATCAGCCAATGCCTCGGGAACCATGGCACGGTAGATGTCCTCGTCCAGGTGCAGGGGCAGGGAACAGAACCGGACGATGTCCTGCAGCTGTGGGTCGGCTATCCATTTCAGGAACCGCTCTACCGCAGTGCCGGACGGATCATTGATCTCGCCGACATCCTGGGGACGATTCTGGGCGAGTGTGTCGACCAGTACCGGCAGCCGGCCTGTCAGATGCAGGATGACCTGGATGACGTTCTCGCTGACAACGCCTCGTGCGGCCAGCAACTGCCGGGCCTCTTCTTCCGTGAACACGTCAAGGGGAACCTCGGTCACCAGGTCCAGGTAGTCTCCCCAGCAGCGGGCATCGAGACCGCCCTGTCCGGACAGCACGGCCAGGACGTTGTTGGGCAGTTCCCCGTACTCGTCATCGACCAGGACTTCACGCAGCCACTCGTTGAGCAACGATCCGGTCTGCTCCAGGACATCCACAAACAGCACCAGCCAGGGACGCCGCTCGGCTGCCTCACCCAGATCTGCCAGGAAGACCGGTATAAGCACACGCAGCGGGGACAGCACCAGTTGGACATCGCTGTGGCTGCGGAACCGAGCGCTGAGTGAGGTCCGTAACCGGTCCGCACCTCGCGCCAGTTGCTGCGGATCGATGGCGCCGGCCACCGCCCCCACCCCCGGCAACAACCCCAGTCCGGCCAATGAAGCCTGGGCTGCCACGATGCTGGACGTTGTCGGAGCAAGGAGAGACCCGGACTCGGCATCACCTGGCCCCGGGGCACCCGCTACCGCTTCTGCTTCATGACATCGCTGGTGGTAGAGGGCCAACTGCTTCTCGAACGCCTTGAATGCCAAGCCCTGCCTGGCGAACTGGAGACTGATCGCTTCCATCGCCTCGATGACACTGTGCACTTCATCATCGAGATAGGCGGTCGCACCTCCCCGTTCGCGTGCCACGATGTCCCACTGTCTTACCAGCGATGACTTCCCCACCCCGGCCTGGCCGTGCACGTGGAACAGGTACTGGAACGCGTCATCCTCAGGATCGCGGGCCAAGTTCTCCCGGAAGGCGGCCAGCTCGCTTCTACGGCCGACAAAACTGCTCCGTCGACGCCGACGGTTGAGCTCCTGACGAGACGGTCACATCGCCGGCACCCCCATAACTCCGGGCCTCTCCAGCATGAGCGGTTGCACACGGCTGCGGAAGAGGCTCGCTTCCAGCGCACCATCTGCAAGCCCTAGGATACTTGCATTGAAGAAAGTTTCTTCGAAGAAACTTTCGAAGGGTCCATGAGTGAGGCGGTACGCCATGAACGGATTCATCGGACGCCGAGCCGAGCTACGTCTCCTGGACGACCTGCTGCGTCCCGTGAAGACCGGCGGGCGTGGTGGACGTCCGGGACGTGCGGTGCTGATCCGTGGACGACGCCGAGTCGGCAAGTCCCGGCTGGTGGAGGAGTTCCTGGAGCGGGCAGAACTTCCCCATGTCTTCTTCACCGCCGTCGGCGGCTCCCGGGAGGAGGACTTGGCGGGCTTCACCGCCGAGGTTGCCGCGTCCAGCCTCCCGGACGCCGACCGCTTCACGGACTTCGCCGCCGCGCAGTCCTGGGACGCGGCCCTGAATCTGCTCGCCTCAGCCCTGCCCACCGATACGCCCAGCGTCGTCGTTCTCGACGAGATGCCCTATCTCGTACGAGAGGACCCCACCTTCGAGGGCGCTCTGCAAAAGGCCTTCGACCGAACCCTGTCCAAGCTGCCTGTACTGCTCGTCCTCATCGGCTCCGACGTCGCCATGATGGAGCAGCTCAACACCTACGGACGGCCCTTCTACCAGCGCGGAACCGAAATGGTGGTTCCCCCGCTCACCCCACGCGACGTCGCCACCATGCTCGACCTGCCCCCGGCCGATGCCTTCGACGCCTACCTCATCTCCGGCGGGCTCCCCTTGATCCTGGAGGAATGGCCGCACGGCGCAGACCTCTGGGAGTACCTTCAGGAAGCCTTGCGCAGGCCGACCTCTGCCCTGCTCGTCAGTGGCGAGCGCGCCCTTGCCGCCGACTTCCCCACCGAAGCGCAGGCCCGCACCGTCCTCGGGGCCATCGGACACGGCGAACGCACCTTCACGCTGATCGGCCGGGCCGCCGGCGGCCTCAACCCCGGCTCTGTGAAGCGCTCCCTGGAACTGCTCATCAACCGCCGCGTGGTCGCCGCCGACCTGCCTCTGTCCACCAAGCCAAGCCGCGAGACCCGCTACCGCGTCGACGACCCCTACCTGCGCTTCTGGCTCTCCTTCATCGGCCCCGGCATTCCCGCGGTCGAACGAGGCCGCGGCGACCTCGTCCTCGCCTCCATCCGCGCCGGCTGGACCTCCTGGCGGGGCCGGGCCGTTGAGCCGGTCATCCGCGAAGCCCTCCGGCGCCTGGCCGACGACCGGCTCCCCGAAGACACCAACGCCGTCGGCGGATACTGGACCCGCACCAACGACCCGGAAATCGACATCATCGGCGCCGACCGTTCGCCCATCGCCAAGAAGATCACTCTCGCCGGATCGATCAAATGGCTGGAGAACAAGCCCTTCGATCATCGGGATCTCGCCCGCTTGATCACTCACCGCTCCCAGCTCCCCGGCGCCGACGATGACACTCCTCTGCTTGCCGTCGCCCGTAGCGGCTGCACTGCCGGAGGTGTCCTCAGCATCACGCCGGAGGACCTCCTCGAGGCGTGGGCCTGACGCACCCGGTCGCCGGGCTGGCCAACGGCCCGGCGTATCCGGTCACGACGTGCCCTCGACCGGAAGCTCCAGGCGAAGTTCGTAGCCGCCGTCGGCCGTCGGGCCGACGCTGACGGTGCCGCCGAGGAGTGCGGCGCGCTGGCGCAGGCTGACCAGGCCGTAGTGCGCACTGGGCAGCGGGAGGGAGGGCCGGGTCGGTGCGGTGTTGGTGACCGTGACACGGACGACGTCGTCCTCGTGGCGGATGTGAACCGACGCGGTGGCGCCGGGGGCGTGTTTGCGTACGTTGGTCAGCGCTTCCTGGACGGTGCGGTATATGGCGCGCTGGACGGTGGGCGGAAGGCCGTCGGGCAGGTCCGTCCGCAGTTCGGCATCGATGCCGCTGCTGCTGACCAGCTGCTGGAGGTCGACCAGGGACGGCTGCGGGGTCAGCTCTGTGGGGCGGCCCCCGGAGGCGCGCAGGACGCTGACCATGTGCCGCAGCTCGTCCAGGGTCTTGACGCTCAGCCGCCGGATCGTGGCTGCGGCCTCCTTGACCTCGGCGTCCTGGGTGCCGACCTGGAGCGCTCCGGCCCGTACCGCGATCAGGCTGACTTGGTGGGAGACCACGTCGTGCATCTCCCGGGCGAGCTGCGCGCGTTCCTTGGCCAGTACGGCCTGGGCGGTCAGCTGCCGCTCGTGATCACGTGCCTCGGAGATCTCGGCGAGCCGCAGCGACAGATCACGCCGGGCCTGGACGAGCTGGCCGAGGAAGACGGGAGCAGCCGCCGTCGCCGCCGTATAGCCCAGAGTGATCAAGGTCGAGGTGTCCGACAGGTCGAAGGCCGGTGAGGGCCACGAGGTGATGCCGCTGATCGTGAACGCCAGGGCGCAGACGGCCAGCAGGATGCGGCGGCGCGTGACTGTGGCGAGCGTGTACAGCGCGGCCAGCGCGGCGACGATCGCGTCGGAGAACAGGACGGCGGGCAGCGTGAGCAGGAAGGTGAGCAGCGGCAGCCGGCGGCGCAGAAGGAGAGCGAAGGCAGCGGCCAGGGCGCACGCCATCCGTAGCCGCTCGTCGGCGTCGAAGTGGACCCAGACGTCGAGCAGCGAGGCTGCGACGAGAGCGGCGTCCAGCAGGGGGGCGGGCAGGCGGCGGGGGGTCATTCCTCCTCCTGATCCGGAAGCCGGTCCCGATCCGGAGGCCGCCCCTGATCCCGAGGCTGCTCCCCATCCCGCGACCGCCCCTGATCCCGAGGCTGCTCCCCATCCCGCGACCGCTCCGGCTCCGGCTCCCGCGCCGGTTTGAGGAGGCCGGCCCGTTCGGCGAGCAGGGCGGCCTGGACTCGGCCGCCCACCTCCAGCTTGGTGAGAATGGCGCTCACATGGTCCTTGACCGTCCCGGTGCTCAGGTTCATCCGGGTGGCGATGTCGCTGTTGGACAGGCCCTCGGCGATGAGAACGAGTACGGCGCGTTCGCGCTCGGTCAGCCGGTCGAGGCTGCGGGCGGCGGGTTCCTGGCAGCCGGCGTCCAGGTAGCCGTCCACGACCGTCCGCGTGACCTTGGACGACAGTACGGTGCCGCCGTCGGCCAGGGTCCGCACCAGGAACGGCAGCTCCTCGGGGTCGGTGTCCTTGAGCAGGAAGCCGGCGGCGCCCGAGCGCAGTGCTGCCACCACGTACTCGTCCATGTCGAATGTCGTGAGCATGGCCACCACCGGAGGGTTGGGCAGCCGGCGGAGACTGGCCAGGACGGTGAGTCCGTCCACGTCCGGCATCCGGATGTCCAGGAGCACGACGTCGGGCAGTACCTCCTGCGCCGTCCGGACCGCCAGGCCGCCCGGAACCGTCGCCACGACCTCGATGTCGTCCGCCGCGTCGAGGATGTGCTGGAAGCCCGTACGGATAAGGGCCTCGTCGTCGACCACCAGTACCCGGATCACGTGTGCTCCACTCGCCTTCGGACCACCGTCGGACCGCCGTCGGACCACTGTCCGATTCGTACCACGCCGAGGCTCGCCCCGCCGGTGCCGGACACCGGATCCGGCCGGGCGGCGGGACCTCGCCAGCCAGTCGGCGGGGGTGGTTCCGGACACGTGCAGGATGGTTGAACCCGGCAGCCGACCCGGACCCTTGAGCACATGAGGCACGACGTCCTGCCGGCCGTGCCGTCCCAGGGATCAGCGGTCGGCGCAAGCCGCCCTTCCCGTGCGTCGTCGACAGGACGACTCATCGGGATCGACCTGGCGCGCGGTCTGGCGATCCTGGGCATGTTCGCGGCCCACGTCGGCCCCGACCCGTCGGTGGGCGGCCCGCTGGGCTGGGTGATGGAGCTGGCGCGCGGCCGGTCCGCTGTCCTGTTCGCTCTGCTCGCCGGCTTCACCTTGGTCCTGCTGACCGGCCGCCCGCAACCGCGGACCGGGCTCGCAGGGCAGCAGGCCGTGGCCAGGGTGCTGATCCGCTCCGCCGTCCTGATCGCCCTGGGGTACGCCCTGACCGCCCTGGGCACCGACGTCGACGTGATCCTCGCCGTCTACGGGCTGCTCTTCGTCCTCACCCTTCCGCTCTACCGGCTGCGGGCCGGCACGCTGGCCGTCATCGCCGCGTCGACCGCGCTCGTACTGCCCCCTGTCCTGTATCTGCTTCGGATGGCGGTCGCGGACGGAAGCTGGGCGGATACCGTCATCGCCTTCGATCCGCTGGCCCGGATCACCGGTTCGGACGGGATCATCGAGCTGTTCATCACCGGCGCCTACCCGGTACTGACCTGGCTGTCCTTCGTCATCGCCGGAATGGCGGTGGCCAAGCTCGACCTCACCAGGCCCGGCGTACGCGCCAGGATGGCCCTGTCCGGCGGCGCGCTGGCCGTGATCGGCTACGGAGGCTCATGGCTGGCCCTGCACCTGGTCCCGGGTGCGCTGGCCGCCGTGAACGCGGCCACGGGCACCACGGCGGCGGCATCGGCCTGGTGGGCCGACGGCGTCGGTGAAGACCCCGCCACAGGCGTTCCCGCCTGGCTGCTGGTGGCCGCGCCGCACAGCCAGACGACGTGGTCGATTCTGGGCAACACGGGCGTCGGCCTGGTGGTCCTGGCCGTCTGCCTCGTCGCCACGGCCCCCGCGGCGCGCCTGCGGTGGGCGACCGCGCCGGTCGTCGCGGTCGGCTCCATCTCCCTGACCGCATACGTCGGCCACATCATCGCCATCAAGGCCCTGGGTATCAGCGGCCGGCAGGACTCTGCCGCCCTGCTGACCCTCCTCGGCTTTGCCGTGGTCGCCATGTCGGCGGCCCTTCTCTGGACCCGGGCCTTCCGGCGCGGACCACTGGAGTACCTGCTGCATGCCGTCACCACACCCGCCTGCCTGGTCAGCTCTCCGGCGGCGGGCAACGAAACCCTCTCCGGGGCCCGGCCTGCAGCGTTGCCGCCTCCCAGGCCCCCGGAGATCTCGGCAGTCTCACAACCTTCCGGCGTCCTGCCGGTCCAGGAAGAAGGTCAGCCGTATGACTGTTCGCCTGACATTTCTGTGTGCCACCGCCGGGGACCTCACCAGGGATGCAGTCTTCGGTGACGTACCCGTGAGCGAACTCGGCCTGCATGAGGCAGTGCGTGAGGCAATGCGTGAAGCAGTGCATCAGGCAGCGCATCAGGATCGCCGTGGGGCACTGCATCAGGACCGCCGTGAGGCACTGCACGGGGCAGGGTCCGCCGGAACAGCGCTCCCCTCGTACTCGCGGGCCGTCCGGGGGCCGTCGCTCCGCTGCGCGCAGACCGCTGCCGCACTCGGCGTGAAGTCGACGCCGGAGCCCGCGCTGCGCGACTTCGACTACGGCACGTGGCGCGGCCGCACGGTCGACGAAATCACCGCCACCGACCCCCACGGAATTGCCGCCTGGCTCACGGATCCGGATGCCGCACCACACGGCGGCGAGTCCGTACGCCAGCTCTGCCGCCGGACCGCGGACTGGCTGAGCACCGTGCCGCCCGACGCGGGCCGCACCTTGGCCATCGCCGAGCCGGCCGTTGTACGGGCCTCGCTCATCCACGCTCTGTCCGCACCGGCAAAGGCCTTCTGGCATCTCGATGTGCCGCCCCTGACCGCGGTTTCCCTCACATCACGCGATGGCTGCTGGAACGTGCGGCTCAGCCACATCGCTCTCTGCCGCCGTCCTGGTCACGGCGGCGTCGACGAGCACGTCGGTGCGCGACCGTCCGAGAGGCGTGGGACCGTCCTGAAAGTGATGCCTGCCCCGGTGTGACGCGTCTACGGACGTGGAAGGCGTCGTTGTCCGACGTGATGCACGGGCACGGCAGGACCTCAGGTTGCTCGTGCGTCTCGGGGCCCGAGGCGGCATCGGAGAGACGGCGGAGTCGGGGAGACAGCACTGGGTGGAGCATGTCCGAGGACGTACTTTCGGAACCGTATGCGGTGATCACGCCAGGGACGACCGTGGCCCGGCATCCGGGTGAAGGCGTCAACAGAGGACTGTGGGCCCGGGCCCGCAGTCCTCTGGGCCCGTCCACCGGCCCCGTCCGCCGCTGCATCCACCCGCCCCGCCCGGGCAGGCCGGACGCCGCCTGACGGAACGCCGAGCGTGCACCGGGCACGAGGCGCGGGCGGCCGACTGACCTGGCCGTTCACTCGAAGCGATCACCCTGGTTGCAGTCGGTTGCGAGGGCTCTGACGGTGAGTGCGGGGATTCGATCGAACCCCGCACTCACCATCAGAAGGAAGTCCCATGTCCCGCAGAGCGCTGTCCCGCGTCGTGGCCCCGCCCTTGTTGTCCGTCGCCCTGCTGCTCGGTGCCGCCGGTGCGGCGAACGCCTTCGCCGCCGAGCCCGTACCTCCGACGCAGGTCGATGCCATAGAGCCGACCGACACGATGACGGACACCGACGAGGTCGATATGGCCCCCCAGGGCCCGGACCTCGTCCACGACCTCATGAGCAACGTCCTGAGCTTCCTCAACGGCTTCTTGGACGGCTCATGGAACGGCGGCACGGAGCTGCCCGCCGCCACGCTGCCGGGGCTGCCCGGATCGCCCGTGCTGCTGGACCCGTGGGGCCCGCAGGATCCGGTGGCCGACCCGGATCTCTCGGAGGTCCCGGACGTCGCTGCCGCCGCGGCCGTCATGGAGACGCCGGAGTCGATGGCCGACGAGGAGATCCCGGAGACCGCGACGCCACCGCTCGTGTCGGCGCCCGCCGCCCCCGCGGGGTAGGGCGCGGGCAGGCGTCCTCCCCGGCACTCCTCCACCTACGCGTACCCACGCGTACGCCCGAAGCCACGGCGCGAGCCACGGCGCAACTGCTCGGATAACATGGACAGTTCCGAGTGAACGGCGTGGGGGGAAGCCGGGAATGGTCGCAAGGTACTTCGTCTCGCCGCACGGCGGTCGTCGTGCCTACCCCGACATCGGATCCGCTCTCTCTGCCGCGGCCGGACGGGGCCGAGCGGCACTGATCGAGATCGCGCCCGGTCGCTACGAGGAGACGCTCACTGTCCGGGGCGACGTCCGGTTGGCCGCCATCGGCGGCCCCGGCTCCGTGGTGGTGAGCAGGCCCCGTGGTGCCGTCCTCGACGCCTTCGGGTCGGTCCATGTCCACGGCCTGGTGCTGATCGGCCGCGACGCCGATGTCGTCGGCTGCCACGCCGGAACGCTCACGCTCGAGCACTCGGAGATCCGGGCGCACAACGGCGTCAGCGTGCACGCGAGGCCGAACACCTCCGTGACGCTGCGGGACAGCGTGATCCTGCACGGCCGGACCCTCTTCACCGGGTCCGGCGGGCTCGTCGAACGATGCCGGTTCACCGACGCCGCCGACAACGCGGTCGCGGTGATCGAAGGCGCCCATGTCTCGGTCCGGGACAGCAGGATCGAGGGCAGCCGGATCCATGGCGTGCGAGTCAGCGGGGCACGTGCCCAAGTCACCAGGTGCGAGCTGAGCGGCACCGGACACGCGGCCATCATCGCGGACACGCAGGCTGAGCTCACCGTGACCAGCTGCGCGATCAACTCCGTGCACGCAGACGGGATCGCTTTCACGGAGCAGTCCAGGGGATCCGTGGACGACACACGCGTCACCGATGCGCAACACGGGATCGCGGTGGTGAGTGGTGCCGCCCCGCTGGTGCGCGGCTGTACGTTCACCGAGTGCCGCGACACCGGCATCAACGTCACCACCTCGGGCAGTGGCAGGTTCGAGGACTGCGAGATCGTCGACGCGGGCAACGTCGCGGTGTTCGCGACCGAGGGTGGCGCTCCGGAGGTCCACGGCTGCCGGATCTTGCGAGGGAACGTCGGCATTGCGGTCACCGACGCAGCCAGAGGCCGTTTCACTCGGGTCGAGATCCAGGACCTGACGGCTCCCGCACTGCGGGTCCTCGACGGGGCCAGGGCCACGTTCGAGCAAGTGCGCGTGGAGCGCAGCCCGTTTGGCGTGGACACCCAGGGCAACGCAGGCACCACGGCCGACATCACCGACTCGGAGTTCTATGACTTCGACATGACCGCGGTGGCCGTCGGCGGCCAGACGCGGGTCACGCTGAAAGGCGTGTCGGCGGAGCGCGGGTTGGTGGGATTCGGCGCCACCGAGGACGCTCAGCTGTTCGTACACGACTGTCACGTGAAAGCGGTGAACAGCTGTGGGGCCATCGGGATGGGCAAGGCGAGGGTCGTTGCCAGGAACCTGACCGTGACCGGCTCGGACGCATTAGGTCTCGCTGGAAAGGACTCCGCCTACCTGGATGTCGCAGACAGCGAGTTCGCCGACTGCGCCCACGTGGGTGCCACCTTCCAAGACCTGAGCGCCGGCCGCCTCGTGGACTGCTCCGTGACCGGAACACGGGGTGTGGCCGTGCAGGACAACGGCCGCGTCGACCTGGTCGCGCTGCGCACGTCGCTGCCGGTCGTCAAGCAGATCGAAGAGCCGGTCGAGCGTCCGTCGACGATCGTCAACAACTACGACGGCCCGGTGTTCAACGCCGAGGTCCACGGAGCTCAGTTGGCGTGGAACAACACCAACGTCATTCAGCAGCAGACCAACGAGGACGGTTCCAGCACATGAACGACCCGCAGAACGTCAACAATTACGACGGGCCGGTGTTCAACGCCGGGGTCTCAGGAGCGCAGTTCGCCTGGAACAACGACACGGTCACCCAGAACCAGCAGACCAACAGCACGGTTGCCCCGGGCTTCGAGGCACTCGCCGAGCTGGTCGCCGGCCTGCTCCAGCAGCTGCCCCAGGCCGGCCTCGCCGATCAGGACCGCGAGGACGCCGAGTCCGCGGCCAGAGAGGTCCTCGCGACGATCAGCCGGCCGGACGCCCCCGAGGAAGGCAGGCTCCGCCGCGCGCTTGCCGTGCTCAAGGGTTCACTGGCCCCGGTCGCGACCGGGGTGGCGGCCGGTACGGCGGTGGGGGCGCAGGAGTGGGCCCGGACGGCGATCGAGGGTTTGACCGGCATCGTCTGATCAGCGGGGGCATCAACGGCCTCCGGCAGTCACCAGGCCTGCGCCTGCGCCTGCGCGGCCCTCAGCTTCGCCGCGGTGTCCGCGGCGGCGTAGCCCGGCGGTACGCCGTCGATCAGCAGGACGTCGCCCGCCATGTGCCGGGTGCGCAGCGGCAGCAGCTCCTGGTAGGCCTCGGAGTCGTACCAGCCGCGGGCGGCGTCCAGGGAAGGGAATTCGATGATGACGAGTGCACCCGGCCACTCCCCCTCGGGCACCTCGCGCGCGGGGGCTCCGTGCACGAGGAACCGTCCGCCGAAGGGGTCGAGCGTGGCCTGGATGCGCTCCATGTAGACGAAGACCTCGTCGTCGAGACGGGCCGCGGGATGCAGATTGCCTATCGCGTATGCGCTCATGATCCGATCGTGCCCGGACGGGTCCGCCCCGTCGATTACCTGCCGGATAAGCCGGGCAGGGCATGCGAGCCGGCCGGCGCGGGCACGGGCGCCGGCACGGGCACGGGCACGGGCACGGGACGATCCGTCAGATCGTCGCGGCGTCGATCACGAACCGGTAGCGGACGTCGCTGCCCAGCACCCGCTCGTACGCCTCGTTGATCTGGTCCGCCCGGATCAGTTCGATCTCCGCGCCCAGCCCGTGCTCGGCGCAGAAGTCGAGCATCTCCTGGGTCTCGGGGAGTCCGCCGATCCCGGAGCCGGCGAGGGCCTTGCGGCCGCCGATCAGGGAGAAGACGTTCAGCGACACGGGCTCCTCGGGGGCGCCCACGTTCACCATCGCCCCGTCGGTCTTCAGCAGCCCCAGGAACTTGTCCAGCGGCAGCGGCGCGGACACCGTGTTGATGATCAGGTCGAAGGTGCCTGCCAGAGCCTCGAAGGTCGCGTCGTCGCTGGTCGCGTAGTAGTGATGGGCGCCGAGTCGCACGCCGTCGTCCTTCTTCCGCAGCGACTGGGACAGCACGGTCACCTCGGCGCCGAGCGCGTTCGCGATCTTGACGCCCATGTGGCCGAGGCCGCCCAGGCCGACGATGGCCACCTTCTTGCCGGGGCCGGCGTTCCAGTGCCGCAGCGGCGAGTAGGTCGTGATGCCGGCGCACAGCAGCGGCGCGGCCACGTCCAGGGACAGCCCGTCGGGGATACGGACGGTGAAGTCCTCGTCCACGACGATGTGGGTGGAGTAGCCGCCGTAGGTCGGCTCGCCGTCCTTGTCGAGGGCGTTGTACGTGAGGACGCTGCCTCCCGTGCAGTACTGCTGGAGCCCGGCCTTGCAGTTGTCGCACTCGCGGCAGGAGTCGACGAGGCAGCCGACGCCGACGCGGTCGCCGACGGCGAACTTGGTCACGCCCGGGCCGACCTCGGTGACGATGCCGGCGATCTCGTGGCCGGGAACCATCGGGAAGATGCCCTCGCCCCAGCCGTTGCGGGCCTGGTGGATGTCGGAATGGCAGATACCGGCGTACTTGATGTCGATCAGTACGTCGTGCTCGCGCAGCGCGCGGCGCTCGATGGTGGTGCGCTCCAGCGGAGCGTTCGCGGCGGGGGCCGCGTATGCGGGGACGGTGGTGGCATATGTGGTCATGTCTACGAGCGTGCCGCGATCTCCGCAGGTCACCCAGGCCTCTGTCGTACGTACGCCTGCCGTGGGTACGTCTGCCGTGCCTACTACTGGCAGGGTCAGGCTCACCGTCGTGCCTCCGGGCGAGGGACCGGAATACTTGACGGTATGGACCAGCGTGCCGAACTCAGCGAATTCCTGCGCTCCCGGCGGGCCCGGCTGAAGCCCGCGGACGTCGGGCTGCGCGATTTCGGCCGCCATCGCCGCGTGCCGGGGCTGCGCCGTGAGGAGCTGGCGCAGCTGGCCGGGGTCTCCGTCGCCTACTACACCCGGCTCGAACAGGGAAACGGCCAGAACGTGTCGACCGAGGTGCTCGACTCGATCGCCCGCGCGCTGCGCCTCTCCGACACCGAGCGCGACCATCTGACTCATCTCGCGAAGCCGAACCAGAAACAGAAGAAGCGGGCGGCGCGCGCGGGGCAGAAGCTGCGGCCGCAGCTTCAGATGCTGATCGACGCGATGGACGGGGTGCCCGCGTTCTTCGTCGGGCGCCGGATGGACATCCTGGGCTGGAACAGGATGGCGCGCGCCCTCCTCGGCGACTTCGCGGCGATGCCGCCGCACGAGCGGAACGTGGCCCGGCTGGTCTTCCTCGACCCGGGTGCACGCGATCTGTACGTCGACTGGGAGTGCAAGGCGGTCGAGGTGGTGAGCGTGCTGCGGCTGTGTGCGGGCTGCTATCCCGACGATCCGCAGCTGTCGGCGCTGATCGGGGAGCTGTCGGTCAAGAGCGACGAGTTCCGCACGCTGTGGGCGGCGCACACGGTGCAGGAGAAGGGCCATGGCACCAAGCGGCTGCATCACCGGCTCGTCGGTGACCTGACGCTGTCGTACGAGACGCTGAGGCTGCCCGACGACCATGATCTGTCGCTGGTGACGTATCACGCGGAGCCCGGGTCGGCGTCCGCGGAGTCGTTGGTGCTGCTGGCGCAGTGGGGGGTCGACGAGGTGACGACCGCCCGGGCGACGCACTGAGTGTCCCCGGTGCCGGCGGTATGCCACGCGCACCGGGCGTCCTCGGCGCACCGGGCGGATGCCGTACGAGGGCACCGGGCGGATGCCTACGACGACGCGGATGCCGTACGACGCCGTACGACGACGACGGCGGCGGCTCCCGGAGTGTTCCGGGAGC
>NZ_JBSGZO010000211.1:0-14345 GCF_053611045.1 Streptomyces sp. NPDC054841
CGGCAGCGGTCCAGCACCGTGCGGTCGGCCGGGTCCGGGTCCGCGCACCAGCGCTCGACCTCCAGCGGCAGCAGCCAGCCGTCGGGGCGGCGCAGGAACAGCGGGCCGCGCCCGGTGCGCAGCGCGTCGTTGTACGGATCGGCCCGCCACGCCGTGGCCGCGGCGGTTCCCGCAGGTACCGTCGTCGTCATCGCTCACCCGCCCGCGCCAGCCGCGCCACCGCCGCGGCGAAGCGGCTGGCGGGCGTGGCGGCCGCCACCAGCCGTGCGTCCTCCGGCGTGTCGACGTCACGCAGCCGTGGCAGGTCGTGCACCGTCAGCCCCGCCTCGACCAGCCGCCGCCGCTGCACCGCTCCCGTCTCCGGCACGGACATCGGTACCCCGGACAGCAGCCCCGGATCGGGCTCGGCCAGTCCCAGCGCCCAGAAGCCGCCGTCCTCGGCGGGCCCGAACGCGGCGCCGTCCAGGGCGAGTTCCAGTCCGTGGGTGAGCAGGGCCGGTGTCACCTGCGGGGTGTCCATGCCGATCAGCAGCGCGGGCCCCGAGCAGGCCGCGAACGCGGCGGCCAGCCGCTCGTCCAGCCGGCCCGCCGCCTGCGGTACGACCTCGAATCCGGGCGGCAGCCAGGCTCCCGGCGCGCCGTCGAGCACCAGCACCCGGCGCGCCGCCGCGGTGGCGCTGACCGCGGCCAGCGTGTCGGCGAGGGACGCCGCGGCCAGCGTGGCGGCTTCCGCGGCGGTGTACGAGGGCGTCAAGCGGGTCTTGACCCGGCCCGGGACGGGCTCCTTCGCGATGACGAGGAGGGTGGTCATGCGGCCTTCCTTGGGGTGCGGGTGCGGGTGCGGGTGTTTCAGCCCGTCAGGCGGTTGAGGACACGGCCGAAGGCCGTACGGGGGTGCGGGAGTCGGCTCCCGGGAGGCCGTACGGGACTCCGGGGCTCGCCCCGGCTCGCCGTACGGGGTCCGGGGCCTGCCCCGGCTCACTCATGAAGCACCGCCCGCATGTCGTGCACCGCCTGCCAGGTGCCCCGCCATGTGCCCGTCACCTTCGACTTCCCGGATCTGGGTCGGTACGGCACATCCAGCTCCGCGACGGTCCAGCCGGCGTCCGCCGCCCGCACCACCATCTGCAGCGGGTAGCCGCTGCGCCGGTCCGTCAGACCGAGGCCGAGGAGGTCCTTGCGGCGGGCCGCGCGCATCGGGCCCAGGTCGTGCAGGCGCAATCCGGTCCGACGGCGCACCATCCGGGCCAGGGCCAGGTTCCCGGCGCGGGCGTGGGCGGGCCAGGCGCCCCGGCCGCGGGGCCGCCGACGGCCGAGCACGAGGTCCGCCTCGCCCTGCGCCACCCGCCGTACGAACTCCGGCAGCAGCCCCGGATCCAGCGACGCGTCGCAGTCGCAGAAGCACACGTACTCCGCCTCGGCGGCCACCAGCCCCGCCTGACAGGCAGCGCCGAAGCCGCGTCGGGCCTCGTGGACGACCTTCGCGCCGAGCGACAGGGCGATCTCCGCCGACCCGTCCGTCGAACCGTTGTCGACGACGATCGCCCGCCAGCCCTCCGGAATACGCTCCAGGACCCAGGGGAGCGCCTCCGCCTCGTCCAGACAGGGCAGGACCACATCCACGGTGGCGTTCACGCGGCCGCCTCCCGCAGCCCCGACGCCGCGAACTCCGCCATGCCTTCGGCGAAACCGATCAGCGGCCGCCACCCCAGCTCGGTCTTCAGCCGTCCCGAATCGGCGGTGATGTGGCGGACGTCCCCCAGCCGGAACTCCCCGGTCACGACCGGCTCCGGCCCACCGTGCGCCGCTGCCAGCTCGGCCGCCATCTCGCCGACGGTGTGCGGTGTGCCGCTGCCCGTGTTGTACGCGGTGAGTACTCCGGGCTTCCGGCCACGCACCGCCTCCAGCGCCACGGCGTTCGCGCTCGCCACGTCCCGTACGTGCACGAAGTCCCGCCGCTGGCACCCGTCCTCGAAGACCCGGGGCGGCTCGCCGCGCTCCAGCGCGGAGCGGAAGAAGGACGCCACCCCCGCGTACGGAGTGTCGCGCGGCATCCCCGGCCCGTACACGTTGTGGTAGCGCAGCGCCACGGCCCGGCCGCCCGTGGCCCGTGCCCAGGACGCCGCCAGATGCTCCTGGGCGAGTTTGGTCGTGGCGTACACATTGCGCGGGTCGACGGGGGCGTCCTCGTCGACCAGACCCGGGGTCAGTTCGCGGCCGCAGTCGGGGCACCCGGGCTCGAAGCGGCCCGCCTCCAGCGCCGCGAGCGGCCGCGGCCCGGGCCGGACCCGGCCGTGGACCTGGCAGTCGTAGCGGCCCTCGCCGTACACGACCATCGACCCGGCCAGCACCAGATCGCGCACCCCGGCCTCCGCCATCGCGGCGAGCAGCACCGCCGTACCGAGGTCGTTGCACGACACGTATGCGGGCGCGTCGGCGAAGTCCTTGCCGAGGCCGACCATTGCCGCCTGGTGACAGACCGCGTCGACGCCGTGCAGCGCCCGCGCGACCACCGACGGGTCGCGGATGTCGCCGTGGATCGCCCCGGTGCCGGTGCCGGGGCCGCTGTCGGATTCGGTGCCGGCGCAGTGCCGGAGGTCGAGGACGACCGGTTCGTGGCCGCGCGCGGCGAGGGCGGCGACGACCTGCGTCCCGATGAAGCCCGCGCCTCCAGTGACGAGTACTCGCATGTCACCGACGCTACGCGGAGGATCACGTTCCACCTCGGTCGCGCGCCGCGCCGTCACAGGTACGTAAGGACTAGGTCCTGTCCGGGCGATCTTCGAGGAACAGGCCGTAGCTAGGGGTACCTCCCAGGCGAAGCTCTGCGGGAGCGTCGCGGGCCCGACAAGGATCGCCCGGACAGGGCCTACGCGCGGGTCAGCCGCACCGTCACGATCTGGAAGGGCCGCAGCGCCAGCCCGACGGTGTCGCCCTCGACGTGGAGCGGTGGGTGCTCCGGCAGAGGGCGTTCCAGCAGATCGGTGAGTACTGCTCCGACCGTGTGGAAGCCCGTGCGCAGCGTCGTCGTCGCCCGGCCTCCCAGCGACTCGTAGAGCCGTACCACCACATCGCCCGAGCCGTCGTCCGCGAGCTTCACCGCCTCGACGACCACCGCCGCACCGTCCGTCGTCACCACCGGCGGCACCTGCGAGCCGCCGGGTCCCACCCGCAGCGGCAGGTTCAGCGCGTACCCCTCCGCCACCGCGTCCTCGATCGTCGCGCCCGGCAGCAGGGAGTACGTGAACCGGTGCATGCCCTGGTCGGCCTCCGGGTCGGGGATGCGCGGGGCGCGCACCAGACTGAGCCGGACGGTCGTGGTCGTACCGCCGTCCTCCTCGCGGGTCGTGCGCGAGACGTCGTGGCCGTACGTCGAGTCGTTGATCACCGCCACGCCGTAGCCCGGCTCGCCGATGTGCACCCAGCGGTGCCCGTACACCTCGAACCGGGCCGCCTCCCAGCTGGTGTTCGTGTGAGTGGGCCGGTGCACATGGCCGAACTGGATCTCGGCGGTGGACCGGTCCGCGTGGACATCCACCGGGAATGCGGCCTTGAGGATCTTCTCCGCCTCGTGCCAGTCGATCTCGGTCTCGATGTCGACGCGTCGGCTGCCGGCCCGGACGGTGACGGTCTGCACGATCCGTGAACCCCTGCCGAAGCTCCGCTCCACGCGCACCGCGCCCAGCAGCGGACTGTCCTCGGCGATCCTGATCGTCGCGCCCTCCAGCAGGTCGGTCCAGCGGCCCAGGTAGTGCTTGTCGATGTCCCAGGCGTCCCAGTAGTTGGGCAGATCGGAGTGCAGCCGCAGCAGATTGCCTTTGGCGCCGGGCGCGAGGACCTCACGGTCGGCGACCAGGTCGCGTACGGACGTGAACGTGCCGTCGTCCGCCATCTCGACCCGTACGAGGCCGTTGTCGAGGGCCCGGTTGGTGACCGTGACGGGATGCTGCGCGGGGACGTGGGCGGCGACGGCCGCGCTGCCGGACGCGGGCACCTCGACGAACACCGCCGCCGCGCCGTCGGACAGCCGTGGCAGTCCCGGGTCGAGAATGGCGGCCAGCACCGCCGGGATCCGTACCACCTCTGCCCGGGCCCGCGGGCCCGCGTTGTACACCCACGGCTCCACCGGCCCCGCTCCGCTCGCCGCCTCCAGCGCCTGCGCGGTGAGCGCTTCCAGTTCCGTCGCGACACGCGTGTACTCCGCCTCCGCCTCCCGGTGCACCCACGCGATCGACGAGCCCGGCAGGATGTCGTGGAACTGGTGCAGCAGCACCGTCTTCCACAGCTGGTCCAGTGCCGCGTACGGATACGCGTACCCGGGAACGTGCAGCGCAGCGGCCGTCGCCCACAACTCGGCCTCGCGCAGGGCGTGTTCACTGCGGCGGTTGCCCTGCTTGGTGCGGGCCTGCGAGGTGTACGTCGCCCGGTGCAGTTCCAGATAGAGCTCGCCGGACCACACCGGGGCGTCCGGGTACTCCGCCTGTGCGGCCGCGAAGAAGGCGTTGGGATGCTCGATGACGACCTTCGCCGAGCCCTCCAGGTCGGCCAGCCGCCGCGCCCGCTCCAGCATCTCCCGGTTCGGGCCGCCCCCGCCGTCGCCGTGCCCGAACGGCGCCAGCGAACGCGTACCGCGTCCCTTGTCCTGGTAGTTGCGCACCGCGTGCGCCATCTCCCGCCCGGAGAAGACCACGTTGTACGTGTCGACCGGCGGGAAGTGGGTGAAGATCCGCGAGCCGTCGATGCCCTCCCACCAGAAGGTGTGGTGGGGAAGCTTGTTGGTCTGGTTCCAGGACAGCTTCTGGGTCAGGAACCACTTCATCCCGGCCAGCTTGGCCAGCTGGGGATAGGCCGCCGTGTACCCGAAGGAGTCCGGCAGCCACACCCCTTCCGTCTCCACCCCGAACTCGTCGAGGAAGAAGCGCTTGCCGTGGACGAGCTGGCGGGCCAGCGCCTCACCGCCGGGCAGATTGCCGTCGGCCTCCACCCACATCCCGCCGACGGGCGCCCACTGTCCGTTCTTCACCGCCTCCTGGATACGGGCCCACACCTGCGGATGGTTGTCGCGCACCCACGCGTACTGCTGTGCCTGCGAGCAGGCGAAGACGAACTCCGGGTACTCCTTCGCCAGGGCCGTGACGTTGGAGAAGGTGCGGGCCGTCTTGCGTTTGGTCTCGCGGACCGGCCAGAGCCAGGCGCTGTCGATGTGCGCGTGACCGACCGCCGACAGGGTGTGCGCGCTGGCGTGGGCGGGCCGGGACAGGGCGGCTGCGAGGACGGCACGTGCGACGGCGGCCGTCCCGGAGATGTCGTCGAGATCCAGGGTGTCCAGCGCCCGCTCCAGCGTGTGCATGATCTCGTGGCGGCGCGGCTCGTGCTCGCCCAGCTCCAGCATCAGTTCGCGCAGCACCTGCATGTCCAGCGACAGTTGCCAGACGTCCTCGTCCAGTACGGCGAGATCCGCGCCGGCGAACGTGTAGAGGGGATCGCTGCCGGCGGTGCGTTTGTCGCCCATCGGGGTGGGGCGGCGGAAGTGATCGGCGAGGATGTCGGGGTTGGAAGCGGCCTCGACGAAGAAGGCGACCTGCTCGCCTCCTTCGGCTGGGGAGGCGATGGGGACGTACTGGTTCTGCGGATTGACCGCCTTGACCGGGGTGCCGTCCGGCAGATGGACGAGTGCCTCGGCCTGGTTGCCCGGCCAGCTGCTGACGAAGCCGAGGTCGAACCACGCCTCCACACGGCGTCCGGCCCAGTCCGCGGGCACCTCGCCGCGCACCCGGAACCAGGTCGTGCCCCAGGGCGGACCCCACGGCGTGCCCTTCGCGAACGGCTCGTACACCGCCTCCCGGGCCTGCTCGAACGGCACCGGCTCGTCCGGCACCTGCCAGGCCTCGACGGTCAGCGGCACGGTGGCGGAGTGGATCAGCGGCCGGATGCGCTGCTCCAGGACGCGCTCGACGCGCTGTTCGATCCTGTGGCGTTCGTCGTGCATCTGACTGACACCTACTTCCGGTTGAGATAGGCGAGGCCCGGGTGCACGCCCGTATAGCCGTCGAGGAGACGGCGGGCGACGGTGACGGAGTCGACCAGGGGATGCAGGGCGAAGGCTTTGACGGCGGTGGCGCGCGAACCGCTCTGCGCCGCGGCGAGGACCTCCCGCTCGACGGCCTTCACCGAGGTGACCAGGCCGGCCGCGTGAGGGGGCAGCGGGGCGACCGTGCACGGATGTGCGCCGTTCGCGTCGACCAGGCACGGCACCTCGACCACGGCGTCCTCGTCGAGCACCGAAAGGGTCGTGCGGTTGGGGACGTTGAGGATGAGGGTGGCCCGCTCGTCACGGGCGATGGCGCGCATGAGCGCGAGCGCCACCTTCTCGTAGCCGCCGGACCCGAGGTCGGCGGCGGCCCGCTCGCCCGCGCCTGACGCCTCGCGGCCCAGGGCCATGTACGTGGCCTCGCGCTCGGCGCGGGTCAGCTCCCAGCGCTTGAGGGAGGGATCCGCGTAGAAGGCGGCCTGCTGGTCGCGGAGGAACTCGCCCCGCGTCCGTTCGGCCGTCCGGTACGCCTGTACCGTCTCGCGGTTGAAGTAGTAGTAGTGCAGATACTCGTTCGGGATCGCGCCCAGCGAGCGCAGCCACTCGGCGCCGAAGAGCCTGCCCTCCTCGAAGGAGCCGAGGGCCTCGGAGTCGGCCAGCAGCCGGGGAAGCGCGTCCCGGCCGGCCACCCGCAGGCCGCGCAGCCAGCCGAGGTGGTTGAGCCCGGCGTAGTCGATCCACACCTCGTCGGGGTCCGCACCGAGGGCGCGCGCGACGCGCCGGCCGAGCCCGACGGGGGAGTCGCAGATCCCGATGACCCGCTCGCCCAGCAGCCGGGACATGGCCTCGGTGACCAGCCCGGCCGGATTGGTGAAGTTGATGACCCAGGCGTCGGGCGCGAGCGCGGCGATGCGCCGGGCGATGTCCATGGCCACGGGCACGGTCCGCAGCCCGTACGCGATTCCGCCCGCACCGACCGTCTCCTGGCCGAGCACCCCCTCGGCGAGAGCCACTCGCTCGTCGGCCGCGCGGCCCGCGAGTCCGCCCACCCGGATCGCGGAGAAGACGAAGTCGGCGCCACGCACGGCGTCATCCAGGTCGGTGGTGACGGTGACCGCCGGCGCGTCCGGGATCCCGGCGGCCTGTTCGGCGAGCACCGTGGCGACCGCGCCGAGCCGGGCGGGGTCCGGATCATGGAGGGTGACGTGGGTGATCCGGCCCTCGGCGTGGTCGCCGAGCAGTGCGCCGTACACCAGCGGCACACGGAATCCTCCGCCGCCGAGAATCGTGAGCCTCATGCCCCGACCGTCCTCATGCCGTCCGCCGGTGTCCGGTGAATTTCTTCTGCCCAACGCTGTCACCTTTGGGACGTTCGCGCGAGAACCAAGCAGGCTTCCGGCAGTGCCCGTTGCGGCGACGCGATCACCTCGCGGGCGTTGGATTCTGTCTGATTCCGTTGGATACTGTCGGGGTCCGTCGGGTGACTCCCGACCTGGCCGAGGGGACCCTTCGATGACCTTCAGCGATGCCGTACGACCCTGGGAATCACCCGAGCCGACCAGTTGGCAGCGGCTGATCGACGAGATCCAGGTCGGGTACGCCTACCCGCGGGGCGCAGCTGAGCCGGGCCGCGCCCCGCAGCCGGACAGACCCTGGTCGCGAGCCCGGCCCGGTGCCTCAGCCCAGGTCGAACACGTTGCGCAGCCCCAGCCGGTAGCGGGTGCGGTCGTGGCGCTTGAGGTGATCGAGCTCCGGAGCGCGGAACAGGGGCTTGATCGTGCAGCGCTCGGCCGGTGAACCGATGCGATCGAGGAGGGCGTTGACCGCGGCGCGAGCCGAGGCGTTGGCGCCCTCCATCGTCGCCAGGTCGATGTCCACGGCGACGTAGTCACCGGAGAGATAGAGGTTGGGGACCTTCGAGGCCGCCGAGGGGCGGTTGTGGAACGTGCCCACGGGGTGGATGAGCAGCTCGTCGTCGTTCGTGGGGTGCGGGGTGCCCAGGCCGTCCACTCCCGGGTCGAGGAACCAGGAGTGCAGAGCGCTGTCCTTGAGGACCGTACGGCCGGTGTCGTTGAGCGCCGCCTTCAACTGCGCCCACACCTCGCGGGCGACCTGCTCGCGCGTGCACTGCTTGGCCGTCTTCCCGTAGAGGATGCCCGGCCTGTCCCACTCGGAGATGTCCACGGACACGCAGTCGACCGCCACCCCGTCGCCGTAGTCCTGCGGGAATTCGCGGTGCGGCCAGTGCTCCGCCTGCTGAATGGCGGTCAGGGACCAGGGCGAGTCGATGCAGTTGAGATGGCCGTGCAGCAGCGGTGCCTTCTCCGCCAGATAGAACTGGATACCCGTCATCCAGTCGGTCTCGAGCTTGTCGCAGCGGGCGAGCTGTGGATCCGCGGCCCGCAGCGCCGCTCCCCAGGTGCGCCGGGCGTGCTCCACCGGTATCGCCGAGACGTAGTGGTCGGCGGTGACCGTCCGCCGGGCCCCGTCGGCATCCTCCATGACCGCCCCGGTGATCCGGCCCGAGCCGTACGCCAGCTCGCGCAGCGTCCAGCCGACCTTGAACTCCACACCCAGCGAGCGCAGATGCCCGACCCAGGGATCGATCCAGGCCTCATTGGTCGGGGCGTTGAGGATCCGGTCCAGCGGACCGTCCGCACCCCGCCCCAGCGCGTTGAAGACGAACGCCTCCAGCAACGTGGCGACCGTACGCGTACTGGCCTCCTCGGCCTTGGTCGCCACGATGTTGCGGGTCAGCCCGATCGCGAGGATGCGCTGGTAGTCGTACGACATCTCCTCGGCCCGGATGAAGTCCCACCAGGGCGTGCGCTCCCAGGCCCCGTCCCGCCGCTCGTCGCAGCTGGTGAGGAAGACCAGTCCGCGGTTCACGAAGTACGCCGTCTCGTGCAGCGGTATGCCCAGAGCCGTGTCGAAGAACGCGGTGAGGGCCCGGCGGATCTCGTCGAGGGTGAGCTCGGCCGGGCGGTGACCGGGCCAGGGGAGCGGGATGCGCAGATCCTCGCGCCCGGTGCGGGCAAAAGACATCTCGGGCGGCGCGACGAGGTTGTCCCAGACGCCGTTGGCGTTGCCCGGGAAGGGGATGCGCCGCATCGTGTCCGGCAGGTTGTGGTAGATGCCCGGGATGAAGCGGAAGCCGTGCTCGGCGGGGAGGGGGCGGCGCCCGCCCTTCCCGGTGCCCGGTACGTCCATGCTGCGAGCCTTGCCGCCCAGCGCTCTGCGCTCGTACACCGTCACGCGTAAGCCGCGCTCGGCGAGTTCATGAGCCGCGGTGAGCCCCGCGACGCCGCCGCCCAGGACGGCGACCGAGGGCGAGGGTGAGGCGGGCGCCGCGGCCGCCGTCCCGCTTGTGGTGGTGAGCGCCGCGGCGGATCCGGCCGCCGCGGCTCCTGCGATGAAGGTGCGCCGTGTGGCACCCGACCGATCCATGCCCAGCCCCCTACCCGACGGTAACTGTCACGTCCGGCGCAGGAGCATACGGTCGGCCCCGGTGACCCGGAACCCGCATGCGGGCCCATTCACCCAGCGCGACACACGGCGCGAGACAATGGAGCCATGCCCCGACGTACCGCCCGCCCCCGGCAGCCCACCGTCACCGCCGAGTCGCCCTGCCCCTGCGGGCTGCCCGCCTCGTACGGCGCCTGCTGCGGGCGGTTCCACACCGGACAGGCCGCCGCCCCGACCGCCGAGCTGCTGATGCGGTCCCGCTACAGCGCCTTCGTCGTCCGCGACGAGGCGTATCTGCTGCGCACCTGGCACCCCGCCACCCGGCCGGCCTCCGTCGACTTCGACCCCGGCATGAGCTGGAGCGGTCTGGACATCCTGGACACCGCCGACGGCAGCATGTTCCACACCACCGGCACGGTCACTTTCGTCGCCCGCTACACGTACGACGGAGAGCCCGGCGAACTGCACGAACGCAGCCGCTTCGAGCGCCACGACGGCGACTGGGTGTATGCGGACGGTACGTTCGAACAGTGAGCGGGGGAGCGTCGCGGAGCCCGACAGGACCGCCCGGACAGGACCTGGCACGAAACTCCGTTGCGAGCCGGTTCCCGGCGCCCTACGGTCCCGATCATGCTGCCTGTGGTCGAGACGGATCATGAGTGGGACGCGATCGTCCCCGACGAGAAGGTCATGCGGCCCGGCGCGGAGGATCTCTGCGCCCGCCTCGGACTCGCCGGAGCCCCGCTGACCCGCTTCACCGAGGGGTCACAGCCGGTCTATGCGGTCGGTGACGAGCACGTGCTCAAGCTCTTCCCCGGGGCGGTCGCGCAGGACGGCGTCGCCGAGGGACGGGTCCTGACGCACCTTCAGGGCCGACTGCCCATCCCCACCCCTCGGGTCCGTGACTTCGGCCCGTACGAGAACGGCTGGCAGTACGTCCTCATGTCCCGTCTCCACGGCGAAGGCCTGGCCGTCGCCTGGGAGCGCATGCCGCGGGCCGACCGGGAGCGGATCGTCACCGAGGCCGGCGAGACCCTCGCCGCGCTGCACGCGCTCGACCCCGGGCCGCTCGCGGACGTCCTCGGCCCCGGCGACTGGGGGGCGTTCGTCGACCGGCAGCGCGCGGGCGCCGTCGAGCAGCAGCGCCGGCACGGACTGCCGGAGCCCTGGCTGGAGCAGATCCCCGGTTTCCTCGGCTCCGTCGCGCTGACGCCGGACCCGCACCACTGCCTGCTGCACACCGAGTTCATGCGCCAGCACCTGCTCACCGACCCGGACGGATGGCGGCTCACCGGGCTCTTCGACTTCGAGCCCGCGATGATCGGTGACCGGGCCTACGACTTCGTCGGCGTCGGCCTGTTCGTCACCCGCGGCGACCCGCACCTGCTGGGCCGGTTCCTCACGGCGTACGGCCGCACCTTCGAGCCGGCCGAGCTCCTCGCGTACACGCTGCTGCATGTGTACAGCAACCTGCCCTGGTACCTGCGCGAGCTGCCCGCGCCACCCGAGCCGACGCTCGAGTCCCTCGCGCAGCAGTGGTTCGGCACGGTCTGATCGGTCCGGCCACCAGGGCCCGTCCGGTGAGGAGGAGTCAGACGCCGGTCGTCGACCCGGGCCGCACGATCATGAGTACGGTGACCGTCGCCCACAGAAGGTTGAACATCCCGGTGTACATGGCGAGCCGCTTGGTGTCCGCGATCTCGGCAGGACCCTCCAGGACGGCGCTCTGCCGGGGCAGCACCAGCGCGGCGAGCACGGCGGCGGCCATCGCGGTGAGCACCATCGACACGATCAGCCAGGCGTCGCCCAGCACATGCAGGCTGTTGGCGGTCGCGAGTCCGAAGACGGGCACGACGACGCCGACGAGTGCGTACACCCGGCAGACGCGGTGGAGATTGCGGAGAACGGCGCGTGCCCGGTCGTCGCCGGGCTCGGCCAGTACACGGCGGGCGGCTGCGGGGAACATGCTGGCCGCGACGGTCACCGGGCCCACGGCGACGATCGCAGCCAGGACATGGACGATGAGGAGGATCTTGGTCACGGGGCGACGCTAACGAGAGCCCCGCCACCCCTGACAGTGGCAGGAGCGCCAGAGTCCAACGGGTTCCCGCCAGCCGGTCAGCGTGCCCCGCCGGGACGCACCACCAGGCCCGGGTTGTAGGCGGCCAGCACTTTGTTCGCCCTGGCCAGCGCCGCGAGGGCGTGCTCGCGGTCCGCCTGGTCCTCGCTGCAGAAGGGTGCCCGGAACCGGAGTGCCTCGCGCGCCGCGCACTCGGCGTCGATCTCCGCGTGCAGGATGCCGACCGGCATGCAGGACCCGATGAGGGCTGCGACGCCGTCGGGGATCGGGACGGGGACAAGGTTCGACGCGGTCACGTGAGGTCCTTTGCTGATGTTGCTCCGGGGTCGCCGGGCATGGGTGGTGTTCTCCCTCTATACGTACCGGATGCGCTTCACCGTTCGTCAGCGGGTCCGTCTCTGTGCCGCAACCGTTCCGGAACCGACCGTTGATTTCGCCTTACGCAAGAGTAGGTCGACCCCCCTGTAACCCCCGGTAAGTCCGGCGTCGCACCCGCGGAACAGGAGCCGACATCGAGGCGCTGTACGGCTGAAGGGGCCTCGGCTCCCGGACCACGGCCCCCGGACCACGGCTCCCGGCTCCCGGCTCCCCACGGCCCCGGGCCCGCTGCCGGCCCCGCGGCCCGAAGCTCAGCCGCCCGACCCCGACAGCACCTCCGAGAGGTCGTACCGCACCGGCTCCTCCAGCTGGGTGTACGTACAGCTGTCGGGGGTGCGGTCGGGGCGCCACCGCCGGAACTGCGCGGTGTGCCGGAAGCGATCACCCTCCATATGGTCGTAGGCGACCTCCACGACCCGCTCGGGCCGCAGCGCCACCCACGACAGATCCTTCTTGCCCGACCAGCGGCTCGGCGCGCCGGGCAGCCGGGCCGACTCGTGCGCCGCCTCCTCGGACCACCGCGCCCAGGGATGGTCCGACACATCCGCCATACGCAGCGGCTCCAGCTCCGCCACCAGTTCCTCGCGCCGCTTCATCGAGAACGCGGCACACACGCCCACGTGCTGGAGTGCGCCCCCGTCGTCGTACAGGCCGAGCAGCAGGGAACCGACGACCGGCCCGCTCTTGTGGAAGCGGTAGCCCGCGACGACGACATCCGCGGTCCGCTCGTGCTTGATCTTGTACATCAGCCGGGCGTCGGGGCGGTACGGAAGGTCGAGCGGCTTGGCGATCACCCCGTCGAGCCCTGCGCCCTCGTACCGCTCGAACCACTCCGCGGCGACCGCGGTGTCCGTCGTGGCCGGTGCGAGATGCACAGGGTCACGGGCGCCGCCCAGCGCATCGGCGAGCGCCGCCCGCCGGGCGGCCATCGGGGTGTCCAGCAGCGCCTCGTCGCCGAGGGCGAGGAGATCGAACGCGACAAAGCTCGCCGGGGTCTTCTCGGCGAGCATCCGCACCCGCGAATCCGCCGGATGGATGCGCTCCGTGAGCCGGTCGAAGTCCAGCCGTCCCTCGTACGCGATCACGATCTCGCCGTCGACGACACAGCGCTCCGGGAGATTGTCGCGGAGCGAGACGACCAGCTCCGGAAAGTAGCGGGTGAGCGGCTTGCCGGTGCGGCTGCCGATCACCACCTCGTCACCGTCCCGGTGGACGATCGCACGGAAGCCGTCCCACTTGGCTTCGTACTGCATCCCGGGCGGGATCTTCGCCACGGACTTGGCGAGCATCGGCTTCACGGGCGGCATCACCGGCAGATCCATACGGCGATTGTCCGGTATGCGAGCCGTCACGGCACGGCCTACGCTGGCGGGCATGGCCGGAGCGGTGGAACTGGAAGTGGGGGAGCGGACCGTCCGTGTGTCCAACCCCGACAAGGTGTACTTCCCCGAGCACGGCTACACCAAGCTCGACATGGTCCAGTACTACCTCGCCGTCGGCGAGGGCATCACCCGGGCCCTTCGCGACCGCCCCACGACACTGGAGCGCTACCCCGACGGAGTGACCGGCGAGTCCTTCTTCCAGAAGCGCGCCCCCAAATACCTGCCCGACTGGATCCCGACCGCCCACATCACCTTTCCCAGCGGCCGGTCCGCGGACGAGATGTGTCCCACGGAGCCCGCAGCCGTCCTGTGGGCCGCCAACCTCGGAGCCGTCACCTTCCACCCCTGGCCCGTGCGCCGTGACGACACCGACCACCCCGACGAACTGCGCATCGATCTCGACCCGCAGCCCGGCACCGACTACGCCGACGCCGTGCGCGCCGCCCACGAACTGCGTGTCGTCCTCGACGAGGCAGGCCTGCGCGGCTGGCCCAAGACGTCCGGCGGACGCGGACTCCATGTGTTCGTACCGATCGAACCGCGCTGGACCTTCACCCAGGTCAGGCGAGCCGCGATCGCCTGCGGCCGGCAGCTGGAGCGCCGGATGCCCGACCGGGTCACCATCAAGTGGTGGAAGGAGGAGCGCGGCGAGCGGATCTTCGTCGACTACAACCAGACCGCCCGCGACCGCACCATCGCCTCCGCCTACTCCGTCCGCCCCCGCCCCAACGCCCCGGTCTCCGCGCCGCTGCGCTGGGAGGAGATCGACGACGCCGTGCCGGAGGACTTCGACATCAAGACGATGCCCGCCCGGTACGCCGAAGCCGGCGATGTCCACGCGGACATGGACGACCACCGCTTCAGCCTGGAGAGCCTGCTGGAACTCGCGCGGCGCGACGAGGCGGAGCACGGGCTCGGCGACCTGCCGTACCCGCCGGAGTACCCGAAGATGCCGGGCGAGCCGAAGCGGGTCCAGCCGAGCCGCGCCAAGAAGGCCAAGGACGAGGAC
>NZ_JBSGZO010000212.1:0-14264 GCF_053611045.1 Streptomyces sp. NPDC054841
GAACCAGCCCCCCGTACCCGATGCCACCGCCAGCTCGGGAACGCTTCCGTCCGCCCGTCGCACCTGATGTCCGCCCGCCTCGCCGCGCAACTGCCGCACCGCCTCCACCAGCAGGAACAGCCCCCGCATCCCCGGATGGCAGGCGGACAGGCCCCCGCCGTCGGTGTTCACCGGCAGCTCCCCGTCCAGCCGCAGCCGCCCCTTCTCGACGAACGCCCCGCCCTCACCCTTCGCGCAGAAGCCGAGGTCCTCCAGGGTCACGAGCGTCATGTAGGTGAACGCGTCGTAGATCTCGGCGATGTCGATGTCCTGTGGCCGGACCCCCGCCCGCTCGAACGCCAGCCGCCCCGAGACGGCGGCGGGGGAGACCGTGAAGTCCTCCCACTCCGACATCGTGGTGTGCGAGACGTGCTCGCCCGTGCCGAGAACCCACACCGGGGCCTTCGCCGTGTCCGGTACGTACTCCTCGGCCGCCAGCAGCACCGCGCAGCCGCCGTCGCTGCGGATGCAGCAGTGCAGCTTGGTGAACGGGTCGGCGATCATCGGCCCCGCGAGGACGTCGTCCACCGTGACCGGGTCGCGGAACATCGCGTCGGGGTTGTGCGAGGCGTTCGCCCGCGCCTGGACGGCGACCTCGGCGAGCTGCGCCGCCGTCGTGCCGTACTCGTGCATATGGCGGCGGGCGGCCATCGCGTACTTGGCGATCAGGGTGTGCCCGTACGGCGCCTCGAACTGCAGCGGCCCGCGCGCGCCGAAGGAGAGGTTGGAGGTGCGGCGCCCGGCGCGGATGTCGGCGCGGGCAGTCGAGCCGTAGACGAGCAGGACGGCGTTGGCGTGGCCCGCGGCTATGGCGTCCGCGGCGTGCGCGGCCATGACCTCCCAGGTGGCGCCGCCGACGGCGGTGGAATCCACCCACCGGGGCCTGAGTCCCAGGTATTCGGCGACCTCGACAGGGGCGAACGTGCCGAGGCCGGCCGAGGCGAGGCCGTCGACGACCGAGCGGTCGAGCCCGGAGTCGGCGAGGGCGCGACGGGCGGCCTGGCCGTGCAGGGCGTAGGGGGTGAGGCCGTCGACGCGGCCGCAGTCCGAGAGGGATATGCCGACGATGGCGACCTTGCGAGGGCTGCGCTGAGTGGTGGGCATGAATCTGACGGTACATCAGATTCGGGTGCCCGGAGGTACGCTCGTGGCATGGTCCGATCCTCTGCCGCAGACGTCGACGGCTATCTCGCGGAGGTGGCGCGGCCCGACCTCCCCCTACGCCCTGCGGCGTGGGGGGACCCCCAGACCGCGCTCGTCCGCATCCGCGAGCTGTGCCGCACCGAGCTCCGGAGCTACGAGGAGGTGATGGCGTACGGCATGCCCGCCTACCGCCGTGCGGGCGGCGAGCCCGAGATCGCCTTCGCCGACCAGAAGCAGTACATCTCCTTCTATCTGATGCGTGCGGACGTCACGGAGGCGTTCGAAGAGCGGCTCGCCGGCCAGGACATGGGCAAGGGGTGCCTGCGCTTCCGCCGGGTCGAGAGGGTCGACTTCGATCTCGTACGGGACCTGTTGAAGGCGACCGAGGGCGCCGGGCCCGGCGACGTCTGCTGACGGCCGCGGTGCGTCCGGTGGTGCGTCCCGGTGGTGCGCGCCGGGCTCTGGGCATCTGGGGCTCTCCCGCTTAACATGACGGCCCGTCAGATGACGAGGGAGCCATCCATGGACGCCGCCTTCACGCCCGAGCAGACCGAGATCCGCGCCACGCTGCGTGCGGCGTTGTCCCGGGGAGCGCCGCCCGGGCCGCCGGAACGTACCGCGGCGGGCTCCGCCGGTGACGGACCCGGGTACGACCCGGGGCTGTGGGCGCGGCTGTCGGCCGAGCTCGGGCTGCCCGGGCTGGCGGTGCCCGAGGCGTACGGGGGCGTCGGGTGCGGGACCGCGGAGCTGGCGCCGGCGTGCGAAGAGCTCGGGTGGGCGCTCGTGCCGTCGCCGTTGTTCGCGACTGCCGGGCTCGTGGCCCCGCTGATCGGCGCGCTCGGCACGGACGCGCAGCGTTCGGCCCTCCTGCCGCGACTCGCGGACGGCTCGCTCACCGGCACCCTCGCGGTGCCCGGCGGCAGCCTCGCCACAGCGCTCGCCCTCACCAGTGACAACGCGGACGGTGCGTGGGCCGGGGGCGGCCGGGCCGGCGGTGTGCAGGCGAGGCCCGCCGGCGACGGCGGGTGGCTGCTGTACGGGGAGGCCGCGCAGGTCCTGGACGGGCACAGTGCGGGGCTGCTCCTCGTCGCCGCGCACACCGGCGGCTTCGCGCGCGGCCGCACGCTGCTCTTCCTCGTCCGTACGGCGGAAGCGGACGGGCTGCGGCGCACCCGCTGGACCGCCCTCGACGAGACCCGGCCACAGGCCCGTGTCGAACTCCGCGACACCCGCGCTGAGTTGCTCGGCGACGACGATGGTCATGGCGATCGCATCGGTGCCGGTGCCGGTGCCGGTGCCGGTGCCAGTGCCCGCGACGGCGTGGCCGTCTCCGCCGCGCTCGCCGCCACCGGGCGCACCGCCGCCGCGCTGCTCGCCGCCGAAGCCGTCGGCGCGGCGGCCTCCGCCCTGGACCGGACCGTTGCCTACGTCAAGGACCGCGAGCAGTTCGGCCGGCCCATCGGCTCGTTCCAGGCGGTCAAGCACCGTCTCGCCGATCTGTACGTACGCGTCCAGTCGGCCCGTTCCGCGGCGTACTACGCGGCCTGGGACCCGTCGGAGGGCGGGCTGGCCCTCGCCCAGTGCCTGGAGGCGCTGCGGGTCGTCACCGGTGAGGCGATCCAGCTGCACGGCGGTATCGGCTTCACCTGGGAACACGAGGCGCATCTGTTCTTCAAGCGGGCCGCATCCGACGAGCTGCTCTTCGGCCCGGTCCACCGGCTGCGGGACCGCGCGGCGGAGGCGGCGGGGCTGTTCGCGCCCGGCGGCCGAGAGGTGGCCGGCGTCTGATGCCTCCCGGATTCCGCATGATGCAGAAGGTGTCCTCCACCCGGGTCTTCGCGAAGATCGCCCCGCACTTCATCCCGGCCATGGACCGCGCCGTCCACCGGCTCACCCGTGGAAAGGTGCTGCTCAGCGCACAGATGCTGCCGGGGGTCGTCCTCACCGCCCGGGGAGCGAGATCCGGGCTGCCGCGCCGTACCCCACTGGCCTGTATGCCGGAGGAGCGGACCGGTACGTGGATCCTGATCGGCTCGAACTTCGGCCGGCCCGGCCATCCGGCCTGGACGGGCAATCTGCTGAAGCATCCCGAGGCGGAGGTCAGCTGGAAGGGTGAGGACGTTCCTGTCCGTGCGGAACTTCTCGCCGGGGCGGAGCGGGAGGCGGCCTGGCGGGCGGTGCTGGCGTTCTGGCCGCCGTACGCGACGTACCAGGCTCGGGTGGAACGGGAGATCCGGCTCTTCCGGCTCACGCGCCGCGACAAGGCCTGAGCCGGGCGTGCCCCCGGGCGGAGTCCCCGGACAGGGCTCCCGGACAGGGCTTCGGGACAGGGCTTCGGGCGGGCCTCCCGGGCAGGGCTCAGGTGCCCAGGACACGGGAACGCCGACGGACGGTCACCCTCGTGAGCCGTCCGCCGGCGTGACAGGACTTGGCGCGGGCGCGCCCGTGTTCGCGCCCGACCCGTTACTTCACGGGCTTCTTGCCCGTGATGCCCAGATGCACCAACAGCGCCAGGTTCGGCTTCAGTTCGGCCTGTTTGACGCCCCAGGTCTGGAAGCCCTTCTGGTGCGACGCGACCGACGCCAGCATCGCGACCAGAGAGCCCGCCATCGCCGCCGGGCTCACGTCCTTGTCGACCTTGCCCTTGGACTGGAGCTCCTTCACGGCGTCGGTGAGGGAGTTGGTGACCGAGTTCAGGATTTTCATGCGGATCTTGTAGAAGCGCTTGTCGCCCTCGGCCGCGCCGAGGTCCACCACGCGCAGAATCGCGTCGTGCTTGCGCCAGAAGTCGAGGAATCCTTCGACGAGCTGCTCCGCGGTCTGCCAGCCGGCCTTGCCGACCCAGGAGCGCCCGGACACCAGATCGGTCAACCCGGCGCCCTCGGTCGCCATTTCCTCCGCGATCTCGAGGACCGCGCCCTCGACGTCCGGGAAGTACTGGTAGAAGGTCGCGGGCGAAGTCCCCGCCTTCCGGGCCACGTCGATGACCTTGACGTCCCGGTACGGCGAGGAGCTGAGCATCTCGCTGAGGCAGTCGAGCAGCTTCTGCCGCGTCGCCTGGCCGCGTCGACCGGCAACCCGGCCGTCGACGGTGCGTACTTGTCCTGTCATGCCGTCAGCTTACCGAGGGGTGATCGGCGCGCGATTCGGCCGACTGCAAATGGGGTGGGACCCCCGTGTGGGCTAATAGTGTTATCAACAGCCTGTGGATAACTTCGGTGGACAACTCAACGAAAAGCCCTTCTCTGCGTGCAGCGCGCACCGCGTTCCGGTTGACTGTGACAGGCGTCACAGACCGTGCTTCACGTGCTGTGCTTCACGCGCTGTGCTTGATGTGCTGCGCTGAGGAAGGGATCAGGCCATGGCCGCATTCACGGAGGGCATGCCGTGCTGGGTGGACGCCCAGCTGCCCGATCTCGAAGCGGGCAAGCGTTTCTACGCCGAACTCTTCGGCTGGACGTACGGCACGTACGAAGAGGGCGCAGCCGAGCGGTACGGCCACTACACCGAGGCCTTCCTCGACGGGAAACTCGTGGCCGCCCTCGTCCCCAAGCGCGACGGCCGCATGCCCACCACCTGGGGCATCTACTTCGCCACCGACGACGCCGTCAGGACCGCGACGAAGATCAGGGACGTCGGCGGCCAGGTGATCACGGCTCCGGTGCCGGTGGGCCGCTCCGGCACGATGGCACTCGCCGCGGACCCCGGCGGCGCGGTCTTCGGGCTCTGGCAGAAGGGCGAGAAGTCCGGCTTCGAGGTCCAGGGCGAGCCCGGATCGTTCTGCTGGACCGAGGTCTATACGAGGGAGAAGGAGCAGGTCGACCGCTTCTACGAGGAGGTCTTCGGCTTCCAGGGCACCCCGCTGCCCGACGACGCAGTGGACTATCTGATGTGGTCGCCCGCCGGGACGGAGGCCGGCGAGGAGACGGCGATCGGCGGCCGAAGCGTGATCACCGATGCGTTCCCGGCCGAGATGCCCGGCCATTTCCTCATCTATTTCTCCGTCGGGGACTGCGACGCCGCCGTGGAGACGGTGACCCGCCTCGGCGGCCGGATCACGGCACCACCCTTCGACATCCCGTACGGACGGATGGCCGTCGTCACCGACAACCAGGGCGCGTCCTTCGCGGTCCTGGCCGAGCCGGAGGCCAGGCCCGGGGCCGCGCAGCAGACCGAACAGCAGACCGAGCCGGAGACTGAGCCGGAGACCGGGCAGGCGACCGGGCCGGAGACCGAACAGAAGACCGGGCCGAAGACCCGGGCCGGAGGCCGAATCCGAGGCCTGACGTGGGGCCGGGGCCGAGGGGCAGGGGCCACCGGACCGACCCCAAAATGAGCCGAGACACCCCGGAACGCCCCCGGGTTCGCAACCGTCGTCTTCGGCAGGAACAATCAGGGGCGACGGGGCCGTACCTACATGGCCCGTACGGGGAGGTGGCAGGCGAAGTGGAGCAGCTGACGCAGCATGACCCGAGGCGGATCGGCCCCTTCGAAGTGCTGGGACGGCTCGGAGCCGGCGGCATGGGGCTGGTCTATCTCGCACGGTCGGCGTCGGGCCGGCGTGTGGCTATCAAGACGGTGCGCACCGAGCTCGCCGAGGACCAGCTGTTCCGCGTCCGTTTCACGCGCGAGGTGGAGGCCGCCCGGGCGGTCTCCGGTTTCTACACCGCGGCCGTCGTGGACGCCGATCCGCGCGCCGCCGTGCCGTGGCTCGCCACCGCCTACGTTCCCGCGCCCTCCCTCGAAGAAATAGTGAATGAGTGCGGGCCCATGCCGGCTCAGGCGGTGCGCTGGCTCGCGGCCGGTATCGCCGAGGCGCTGCAGTCCATCCACAGCGCGGGCCTCGTCCACCGCGACCTGAAGCCGTCGAACGTCCTCGTCGTCGAGGACGGGCCGCGCGTGATCGACTTCGGTATCGCGTCGGGCGTCTCCAACACCCGTCTGACCATGACGAACGTCGCCGTCGGCACCCCCGCCTACATGTCGCCCGAGCAGGCCCGCGACTCGCGGAGCGTGACCGGCGCGAGTGATGTCTTCTCGCTCGGCTCGACACTGGTCTTCGCCGCGACCGGGCACGCCCCCTTCCACGGTGCGAACCCCGTCGAGACGGTCTTCATGCTGCTGCGCGAGGGCCCGGACCTGGCGGGGCTGCCCGACGAGCTGCGGCCGCTGATCGAGTCCTGTATGCAGATGGAGGCGGGGCTGCGGCCCTCTCCGGAGGATCTGCAGGCGCAGCTCGCGCCGCATCTGTTCTCGTCCGGCAGTGATGACAGCGGTACGGCGTCGGCGTGGCTGCCGGGCAGGGCCGTGTCGATGATCGAGCAGCGCCGCGGCGGCCGTCCGTCGAGCGGCGGTGGCGCAGGTGCTGGTGCTGGTGCGCGTGCGCCGGAGCCGCCTCCCGTGCCGCCGCGGCCCGACCGCGCTCCCGACCGCGCTCCTGACCGTGCCTCCGACCGCGCCGACTGGGACGCGGCCTGGCGCGGTGGCAACGACCCCCGTACCGGACAGGCCCGCCCGCAGCCCGTGCCCGACGGGCCCGTACGGCTGGCCGGAGCCAAGGTTCCGATCGGTCCCGGCCCGCGAGTGGCGGCGGGGCGCAGTGCCGTCGGCGTGGGCGCCGGCCCTGCCACCGGCTGGGTCCGCCCGCCCGGCGGCGAGGCGGCCACCAGCGCCGTGCCCGCCCCCGCGTCCCAGCCCGTCCCCGCGCCGACGTCGTCCCCGGACGGCGGCCCGGCGCGCTGGCGGCCGTGGCGGTTCCGGATGTCGAACGACGTCTGGGGCACCCCGGTCGTCGACGGGGACCTCCTCTACGTCACCTCCTTCGAGGTCCATGCCCTGGACGTGGGCACCGGCCGCCGCCAGTTCAAGACCCGCGACGTCGCCTGGGCGATGGCCGTCGCGGGCGGCCGTATCCACGGCTCCGACGGGCCCACGCTCTACGCGCTGGACGCGGCGGACGGCGGCGAGCGGTGGCGGTTGCAGACCGACGCCTGGGTGTACTCCCTCAAGGCCGCCCGTGGCACGGTCGTCACCGGCACCCGGGGCGGCGGCGTCCAGGGACGGGAGGCCTCCAGCGGCGAGAAGCTGTGGGAGCTCACCGGAGCGCAGACCGACTTCGAGACCCCCGAGGCCGGGCCCGCGCTGTTCGACGACACCGTGTACGTATGGCGCAACGCCCGGCTCCAGGCCCTCGACGCCCGGACCGGCTCGGAGCGCTGGTCGTATCCCGTCGGCGACGCCGCGTCCTGCGGCGGTGTGCCCGTCCGGGTGACCCAGGCGCCGGACGGCTGTACGTATGTCGCGGCCGGCACCCGCGTCCTGTGCGTGGACACCGCGAGCGGCCATGTGCGCTGGCACTTCGAGGCGCCCGCGGTCTTCCTCTCCCCGCCGGCCTACGTGCCCGGACCCGCCGTGACCGGCGGCGGGGTCTACCTCGCCGACTATCTCGGCACGGTGTACGCGATCGACGCCACGACCGGCAAGGACCGCTGGCGCATCGCCACCGAGTCCCGCCAGTCGATCGAGCCGGTCCTCGTCGCCGACGGCAACGTCCATGTCGGCAGCGGCAGCGCGCTCTACACGCTGGACGCGGTCACCGGCACGCCCAAGTGGCGGTTCGCCGCGGGCGGCGAGGTCATCGGCGCGCCCGTCGTCGCCGACGGCCGGGTGCACTTCGGCTCCGCCGACCACGTGCTGTACACGCTGGACGCGAGCGGTGGGCAGCTCCGCTGGAAGCTCGCGACCGGCGGCGAGATCACCGGCTCCCCGGTCGCGCAGGGCGGCGTCGTGTACGCCTGCTCCAAGGACCGCTGTGTGTACGCGCTCGACGCGGTCAAGGGCACGGCGACGGGGCGGGGCTCCAAATGAGCCCGTCCGGGGGTCCCTCCGGGGGTTCCCCCGGGCGAAGCTCTGGGGGAGCTTGAGGACACGGCCGAAGGCCGTACGGGTCCGGGGGCTTGCCTCCCCACGCGGCGGAGTCGCACATCGACACAGCCGGGAAGGGGCGGGGTGGGGAAGGTGGGGAAGGGCTCGCCGCAGGCGTCCTACGGCTGCTGCCCCTCGTCGCGGAACGGATCCTGGCCGGGGCCTGCTCCGTACGGGTCGGGGCGCGGGCGGCGCGGGGCCGAAGGGTCGGTCGGGTACGTCGGCAGCGGCCGGGTGTCATCGGGCGCGGACGTCCAGGTGTAGGGAGCCTCGTCGGCCGGCGGCGGGTACGCGGGCCCGGGTTCCTCGACCCGTTCGACCCTCGGGGCGCGTCCGCTCATCACCGCCGCGGCCAGCAGCAGGAGGACGCCGCCGCCGAACGCGGCCGCGACACCGTCACCGAGACCGGGGCCGGCACCGCCGACCGTGATGCTGCCGGCGGCCTGCCCCTGGCGCACCGTCCACAGGACAGTGAAGCCGAGGACGATCAGCCCGGCCAGCGCCACCAGCATCCGCGACCGCAGCACCACCCCGACCAGGGTCACCAGTGCGGCGAATGCGAACGGAAGCAAGATCGATGCCGTGGCCGATCCCGCCGCCGCGTCGGTGATCCCCCCGAACAGATCCTGAATCCGGTAGTCGCTGCCGTGACGGCCGCCGTACCAAGCACGGAAGGGGCTCCAGACGGCGGCCGTCGCTCCGGCGAGAGCGATGACCGAGCCGATGACATTGCGGACCATGGCCGGCCTCCTCTCGGAGCAGACGGTACGCCCGCAGGTCATGGTTCGCGACTGCTAAATTGTCGCGCGTTCATCAAGTCTGCAAAGGGGGGCGGCGATGCTTCGCCGGCGTGTGAAATTTGCTGCGGTTCTGGTCGCTGTGGTGCTTGCGCTCACCGGGTTCTCCACCTCGTCCTCGTCCGGGAAGGGCGGCGGCAAGAGCAAAGGAAGCAGGAGCAGCAGCGGCGGGGGCGGGGGCGGCTGCTCCAGCTCCAAGAAGAGCAACGGCGGCTACCACGACTACGACTCGGACTCCGACTACGACTCGGGCTCGGGCTCGGATTCGTCGAGCGGTGCGGACAGTTCGGCCACCGCTGAGCCGACGCCCGAGGCCTCGACGACCGACGGCGTGGAGGTCGTGATCGTGGAATGCGTGGCCGAGCAGCAGCGCAGGCGCAAGAGCCGCACCGGCGCCAAGGCCACGTCCAAGAACGACAAGCCCGCCGCGACCCTACGGCTCACCTCGCGCGACTCGAGCGCGCACACCGTCGACGTGGACGTGGACTTCGTGACCCAGAGCGGCCTCTACGGCAAACTCCTCGACTCCGGCACGGTGGAGGTCACCCTGAAGGCCGGTGAGAGCCGCACCGTCGAGGTCCCGATGAGGACGCCGAAGGAGGCCTCGCGGGTCGGCGAGTGCCTGATCAGCGACGTCAGCGTGGAGTTCTGAGCGGTCTCGCAGCACTGTTAGGGTGACGTGCGCCCGTCAAGTCGGGCTTCGTCATACACCACACACTTTCAACGGGGGTTGCAAAGTGAAGATTCGTCATGTCCGCGCTGTCGCCGTCTTCGGCATCGCCATCGTCGCCCTCACCGGAGCCCGCGGCTCCCACGGCGGCGGCTGCGACAACAGCTCGTCGCATTCGTCCTCCGGCGGTAGCAGTAGCAGTAGCAGTAGCGGCGGTTCGAGCAGTAGCGGCTCCACCAGCGGCGATTACGACGGCAGTTCGTCGACCGGCTCCACCACGGGCGACTCCAGCAGCAGCTCCAGCTCGGGCTCGACCACCGGCAACAGCAGCGGAGGCAGCAAGGCCAAGGGCCGCGCCGAGGACGACGTCAAGATCGAGTCCTGCGCCTACAACGGGTCGGGCAGCATCGTCGCCCGGGTCAGCGCCACCAACAACGGCGACGAGCGCAACGACTACAAGTTCCAGGTGAAGTTCACCGACCCGAACGGCACGCTGGTGCGCACCAGCAACTCGACGATCCCGTGGGTCAAGCCTGGCGCGACCGACACCCTGGACGTCTTCGCGACCTACTTCGACGGCGACGGTACCGGTTCCAAGTGCGAACTGCTCAACGTCACCCGCGCGCCCAGCTCCTGACGTCCTAGCGCACTCTGTGCCCCTCGCGGCGGGCGGAGAACAGCTCCGCCTGCCGCTGCGGCGGCAGATTGCCGAGCGTGATCAGCTGAGGCGCGTGCGCGAGCGCCTGTGAGCGCGCCGCCTCCTTCGCCGACCAGACCGCCCGTACCGTCCCCTGCACCGCCTCCGTCGGGTACGACGCGATGACCGCCGCGCACCGCACCGCGGCAGCGACCTCTTCGCCGGGCGGAGTCACCTCGCTGACCAGCCCGGTCTCGTACGCCCGCCGGGCAGAGACCCGCTCGGCCGTGCCCATCAGCGCCATCCGGGCCACCTCCCCGAACGGCATCCGCATCGCCATGTACACCGACTCGTACGCGCTGACCATGCCGTACGTCGTATGCGGATCGAAGAATGCCGCGTCTTCGGCCGCGATCACGAACTCCGCCTCGCCCAGCAGGTAGAACGCCCCGCCGCAGGCAAGCCCGCGCACCGCCGCGATCACCGGTTTCCACAGATCGTTGGCCTTCGGGCCGATCGCGATCAGCGGATCGTCGACCGAGTACGGCGACGACGGCTGCGGCACCTCCACGGACCGGTCGATGCCCGTGCAGAACGCCTTCCCGCCGGCGCCGGTGACGACGACGGCCCGTACGGTGTCGTCGAACCGGAACTCCCGCCACGCGGCGGAGAGTTCGCGAGCCGCGGCGAGGTCGATGGCGTTGTGCCTGGCGGGCCGGTCGAGGGTGACGACGGCGACGCCGGTCTCCTTGTCCCGCTCGACGCGGATGCCGGGTGTGCCGGGTGCACCGGGTACGCCGGGTACGCCGGGTGCGTGGGGTGCGTGGGGTGCGTGGGGTGCGCTCATGAGCGCTCCAGCAGCCAGCGCGGCACGGTCAAACCGCCGTCCCCGAGCTCGGTGAAGGCCACCTTCACCGCTGCCCCGATACGCAGCCGCGCCGGATCGACCGAGTTCAGCGGCGCGTCGGGCGCGGCCACCACATTCCCGACGAGCCTGATGCGCGGGGCTTCGGCGAGCTCGACGACGACCGCGTTGTACGGGGCCTGCTCGGCGTACGCCGGCAGCAGCGGCGGATGCGGGAGTACGTACGACCAGATCCGGCCGCGTCCGCTCATTCGGCGCCACTCGCTGTCGAACGACTGGCAGTGCGGGCAGCAGGGGCGGGGTGGGAACCGCAGTTCGCCACAGCCGGTGCAGGCCTGTATGCGCAGCTCCCGCTGGGCGGTGTACTCCCAGAAGGGGGCGCCGTCCTCGTCGACAACCGGTGTCAGCATCTCAACTCCTGAGCAGTACGGCCGATGTGGGAACGCCTTCGCCCGCCGTGACGAGACAGGTCGCGGCATCGGGCACCTGCGCGGTGCTCGTGCCGCGCAGCTGCTTCACACCCTCGTTGATGAGGTTGAAGCCGTGGACGTACGCCTCGCTGAGCCCGCCACCACCGGTGTTGAGGGGCAGCCGGCCGCCGATCTCCAGCGCGCCCCCTTCGGTGAACGCGGCTCCTTCGCCCCTTCCGCAGAAGCCGTAGCCCTCCAGCGACAGCGGGATGAGCGGGGTGAACGCGTCGTAGATCTGGGCGACGTCGACGTCCTGCGGTCCGAAGTCGGCGGACTTCCACAGCTGCCGGGCGGCCGTCCAGGCGGGACCGGTGAGCGGGTCGTCGTTCCAGTAGTTGACCATGCCGTGGTGCTGGGCGGGCAGGCCCTGGGCGACGGAGTGCACGTACACGGGCTTGTGGCGCAGGTCCCGTGCGCGTTCGGCGGAGACCAGCACGCAGGCCAGCGCGCCGTCCGTCTCCAGGCAGTTGTCGAAGAGGCAGAGGGGCTCGCTGATCCAGCGGGAGGTCATGTACATCTCGCGGGTCATCGGCCGCTCGTACATCATGGCGGCCGGGTTCTGGTTGGCGCGGTTCCGGCAGGCCAGGGCGACATTGAAGAGGTGGTCGCGGGTGGCGCCGTACTCGTGCATGTAGCGCCGCGCCAGCATGCCGATCTCGTCGGCGGGGCGCAGCAGCCCGAAGGGCCGGGTCCACTGGCCGGGTGTGGGCAGCTGAACGGCGGTGTTCTTCCAGGGCCTCGGCCCGGAGCCGCGTTTGCGCGACCGCCAGGCGACCCCCACGCTCGCCTGTCCGGTCGCGATGGCGGCGGCGAGATGGGCGAGGGTGGCGCAGGAGCCGCCGCCGCCGTATCCCACCTTGCTGAAGAAGGTGACATCGCCCGCACCGATGGCCTTGGCCACCTCGACCTCGTCGGTCTCCTCCATCGTGTACGAGGTGAAACCGTCGACCTCGGCGGGTGCCAGCCCCGCGTCGTCGAGCGCGGCGAGGATGGCCCGGCAGGCCAGGGTCTTCTCGGATTCGGGGAGTTGTTTCGCGAAGGGGGTCTGTCCTATCCCGGCTATCGCGGTCGCGTCCTTGAGGCTCTTGAGGCTCGCCATGGGGGCGAGGGTACAGCTAATCTGACGGTCAGTCAGCTACTGCGGCGGGGACGGACGGCGGGAGGATCAGCAATGCGCGGCGACCTGGAGTGGGGCTCCATCCCGAGGCTGGTACGGAGTGCCGCGGAACGGTACGGGGAGCGGGAGGCCGTCGTCGAGGGCCGTGCGCGCGTCTCGTACGCCGAACTCGGCGCACGTGTCGAACGCGCGGCCGCGGCCTGCATCGCGGCAGGCGTCGAGCCGGGCGACCGCGTCGCCGTCTGGGCGCCGAACACCCTCGACTGGATCGTCTCCGCACTCGGGGCGGTGTCCGCGGGCGCGGTGCTCGTCCCGCTGAACACCCGGTTCAAGGGCACGGAAGCGGCGTACGTCCTGGAACGCTCCCGCGCCAGACTGCTCTTCATCACGGGCACGTTCCTGGGTACGTCGTACGTGGCGTCGCTGCGGCGCGCGGAGGTGGAGCTTCCGCATCTGGAGCAGGTGGTGGTGCTGGGGGACAGCGCGCCGGAGGACTACCGGACGTGGAAGGACTTCCTGGCGGGCGGCGACACCGTCACCGCCGACGAGGTGCGCTCCCGTGCCGACTCCGTGGACTCGTCCGCGCTCTCGGACATCATCTTCACCTCGGGTACGACGGGCGCGCCCAAGGGCGCGGTGATCACACACGCCCAGACCCTGCGCTGCTACGCGATCTGGTCCGACCTGGCGGGCCTCCGGGAGGGCGACCGCTACCTGATCGTGAACCCCTTCTTCCACACCTTCGGCTACAAGGCGGGCATCATCGCGTGCCTGATGCGGGGCGCGACGATGGTGCCGCAGCCGGTGTTCAACGTGGACACGGTGCTCGCGAACATCGCGGCCGAACGCATCTCCGTCCTCCCCGGCCCACCCACCCTCCACCAGTCCCTCCTGGACCACCCGGCACGCGACACCCACGATCTCTCCGCGCTCCGGCTCGTCGTCACCGGCGCCGCCGTCGTCCCGCTCCAGCTGGTGGAGCGCCTCCGCAACGAACTCCGCATAGCCACGGTGCTCACGGCCTACGGCCTCTCCGAGGCGTCCGGCATCGTCACCATGTGCCGCCGCGGCGACGCCCCCTCGACGATCGCCTCCACCTCCGGCCGCGCCATCCCCGACACGGAGGTCCGCGTCCTGGCCGCCCCCGGTGAACCCGGCGAGGTCCTGGTCCGCGGCCACAACGTCATGCAGGGCTACTTCGAGGACCCGGACGAGACGTCCAGTGTCCTCGACGCGGACGGCTGGCTCCACACGGGCGACGTGGGCGTCCTGGACGCGGCCGGCAATCTCCGGATCACCGACCGGATCAAGGACATGTTCATCGTGGGCGGCTTCAACGCGTACCCGGCGGAGATCGAACAACTCCTCGGTCTGCACCCGGACATCGCGGACGTCGCCGTCATCGGCGTCCCGGACGGCCGCCTCGGCGAGGTCGGCAAGGCGTACGCGGTACGGCGGCCGGACTCGACACTGACGGCGGACGACCTCATCGCCTGGTCGCGCCGGGAGATGGCGAACTACAAGGTGCCACGGGAGGTGGAGTTCGTGCCGGAACTGCCGCGGAACGCGAGCGGGAAGGTGCTGAAGACGGAGCTCAGGGAG
>NZ_JBSGZO010000213.1:0-14246 GCF_053611045.1 Streptomyces sp. NPDC054841
GGAGGATGGAGTCATGGCGGAGCCATGCCGACTGACGACAACGCAGGAGACGGAGTCGCAGGGCGTCGCGAGCCCAGCAAGATCCACCGGACAGGCCCTAGACCGCGGGCACGCACCTGCCGTCCTCGGTGCGGTAGTTCCACTTCGCACCGTCGCGCACGAGCTCCTTCACGGCCCGGACGAAGCGCTCGACGTGCTCGTCCGGCGTACCGGCGCCGAAGCTGACCCGGATCGCGTTCAGCGACCTCTCGCCCGGCTCGGCCTCCGGCGCACCGCACTCGCCCGGGTCCTGCGGGTCGCTGCCGAGCAGGGTGCGGACCAGCGGGTGGGCGCAGAAGAGGCCGTCCCGTACGCCGATGCCGTACTCGGCGGACAGCGCGGCGGCGAAGTGGGAGCTGTTCCAGCCCTCCACCACGAAGGAGATGACACCGACGCGCGGTGCGTCGTCGCCGAACAGCGACAGGATCTTGACTTCCGGCACCTCCGCCAGGCCCTCGCGGACCTTCGCGATCAGATGCCGCTCGCGCGCGACGAGCGCGTCGAAACCGGCTTCCGTCAGCGCCTTGCACGCGGACGCGATCGAGTAGACGCCGATGACGTTCGGCGAACCGGCCTCGTGGCGGGCGGCGGTGGTGTGCCAGTCCACTTCCACGCCACCGTCGTTGCGTCGCGCGACCTTCTTCGAGGCACCGCCACCGGCCAGGTACGGCTCCGCCTTCTGCAGCCAGTCCGCGCGCCCGGCGAGCACACCCGAGCCGAACGGGGCGTACAGCTTGTGCCCGGAGAAGGCGACCCAGTCGACGTCCAGGTCCTTCACCGAGACGGGGTGGTGCGGCGCGAGCTGCGCGGCGTCCAGCACGATGCGCGCGCCGTGGGCGTGGGCGGCGGCCGTGAGTTCGCGTACCGGCCAGAGCTCCCCGGTGACATTGGACGCGCCGGTCACGCAGACCAGCGCGGGGCCGTAGGGGTCACGGTCGGCGAGGGCCAGCTCCAGGGTTCGCACCGCCTCGCCCGGCGTGCGCGGCGCGTCGAGGTACGTCACGCGGGCGTCCCTCCACGGCAGCAGCGAGGCGTGGTGCTCGGTCTCGAAGACGAACACCTGGCAGTCGGCGGGGAGTACGGCGGCCAGCAGGTTGAGCGAGTCGGTGGTCGAGCGGGTGAAGACGACCTGGTCGCCGTCCCGGCAGTCGAGGAACTCGTGCACCGCCACACGGCTGTTCTCGAACAGGTCCGTGGAGAGCTGCGAGAGATACCCGGCGCCGCGGTGCACGCTGCCGTAGTACGGGGCGTACGCGGCAACGTCGTCCCACACCCGCTGCAGCGCCGGCGCGCTCGCCGCGTAGTCGAGGGCGGCATACGTGACCTCGCCGCCGGTCACGAGCGGCACGGTGACGTCCCGGCCGAGTACCGGCAGCGGGGCGGCACAGCAGGGGTCGGCGTCGGTGGCGACGACAGCAGAGGGGGCGGGGGCGGTGACAGCAGAGGGGGCGGTGACAGTGGCGGCGGCGGTGGCAGTGGCTTCGGCGGTGTTCGGGCATGCGGACATGGCGGTATCTCCCGGCAGGAAAAGGCGAATCGGCTTCAAGAACCCGTGCGGCAGCGGCCCAACCGGCGCTCCGCGTACGGGGGTTGCCTCGACGCACGGCGGTCACCGTACGGAGGGAATTGAAGTGAGGGGCTTCGCGCCCTATCGCATTCGCTTGCTCACGAGACTGCTCCCTTGAGGACCAGGACCCCAGGGGTTGCAAGGGGTCCGCGCTTGCCGCGGACCTCGCTGCCCACGGCCTGGTCTTCACCCGGGGCACCCCGCCACGGACGGAGGGTTGCCGGACAGCGGGCCGGGGCCGTAATCGCTGTCACTCATGACCTGTCGCGAAGCTATGCCAGCTGATCGCCCTCGCGCAACTCGTGTCCGGATACCGGGACGTCACTCGCCCGCGACTTCACCGCGACTTCCCGGCAGCTCCCCACGGCCCCACGACTCGCCATGGCTTCCCGCACGCAAGGGTGCGGGGCCCGTGCCCGCACAGACCCCGCACCAGCACGCCCGCCGCCGGGCGTTACGCGTTGCTCACCGCCACCCAGCGGTCCAGCGCCTGCTTCGCCGCCCCGGAGTCGATGGACTCCGCGGCCTTCGCGATCCCGGCCCGGAGTTGCTCCACCAGAGTGCCCCCGCCCGGCTCCAGCGCGGCCAGCGCCGCCGCCGAGTTCAGCAGGACCGCGTCCCGCACCGGGCCGGACTCACCGGCGAGGAGCCGGCGGGCGACATCCGCGTTGTACGAGGCGTCCGCGCCGCGCAGCGCTTCGACCGGGACCAGCTCGATGCCCACGTCCCGGGGGTCGAAGGCCTCCTCGCGCACCGCGCCGTCCCGGACGATCCACACCCGGGAGGTCGCGGTCGTGGTGAGCTCGTCCAGGCCGTCATCACCGCGGAAGACGAGCGCGCTGGATCCCCGCTCGGCGAGCACTCCGGCCATGATCGGCGCCATCCGGGCATCGGCGACGCCCGTGGCCTGGGCCTTCACCCGGGCGGGGTTGGTGAGCGGCCCCAGGAAGTTGAACGTCGTACGGATTCCGAGCTCCTTGCGCGCAGCGGCCACATGCCGCAGCGCGGGGTGGAACTTCACGGCGAAGCAGAAGGTGATCCCCGCTTCCTCCGCGACCTCGGCCACCCGCTCCGGCGTCAGTTCCAGATTGACGCCGAGCTTCTCCAGGACGTCCGAGGCGCCGCTCGCGCTGGACGCGGCACGGTTGCCGTGCTTGACGACCTTCGCGCCGGTGCCGGCCACGACGATCGCGGACATCGTCGAGATGTTGACGGTCTTCGCGCCGTCGCCGCCGGTGCCCACGATGTCGACGGTCGCCCCTGGGACGTCGATCACCCGAGCATGGGCGTACATCGTTCGTACGAGACCGGAGATCTCCTCGACCGTCTCGCCCTTGGCCCGCAGCGCGACGGCGAACCCGGCGATCTGGGCGTCGGTGGCCTCGCCCCGCAGAATCCGGTCCATGGCCCACGCGGTGGCTTCCGCGCTCTGGTCGCGGCCGTACAGCAGGGAGTCCAGTACCCCGGGCCAGGAAAGGCCCGCCGCGGTAGTGCCTCCTGCGGGGGTCACAGCGCTCATGGTCGCTCCTGGGTCCGTACGTATAGGAATGCCACCACCCTATCGAGCGCGGGGGGACGGCAAAGAGCCCCGTCCATCGAGTGGACGGGGCTCCTGCCGTGGCGATCGCTGCGATCAGTGGGTGGGATCAGTGGTGGCCGTGGCCGCTCGTGATCTCCTTGAACTCCTCGGCGGTCGGCTTGGGAATCTGGTTCCCCTCGCCGTAGTAGCCCTTGCTGAGCCTCGCCCGGAGCTTCTGCGTGAGCGGCACCTTGCGCTCGACACCGTTCTCGTCGACCGTCGGGCCGATCTCGAGCGGCTCGTACTGCTCGTGCGCCGTGAGCGTGTGCAGGGCCTCCTGCGTCAGCGGCTCGTGGACCTCGACGAACTCACCGTGCGGCAGTCGCTTGATGATGCCGGACTCGCGTCCGTGCAGCACCTTGTCCTTGTCGCGCCGCTGCAGACCCAGGCAGATCCGCTTGGTGATGATGAAGGCGATGACCGGCCCGACGAAGAACGCGATCCGGACGAACCAGGTGATCGAGTTGATCGACAGGTTGAAGTGGGTCGCCCAGATGTCGTTTCCACCACCGACGAGCAGCACGAAGTACCAGGTCAGCCAGGCCACGCCGAAGGCGGTACGGGTCGGCGCGTTGCGCGGGCGGTCCAGGATGTGGTGCTCACGCTTGTCACCCGTGACCCAGGACTCGACGAACGGGTACACCGCGATCGCCACCAGGACCAGCGGGAAGATGATCAGCGGGATGAAGACGCCCAGGACCAGCGTGTGGCCCCAGAGGTTGATCTCCCAGCCGGGCATGACACGGATCAGACCCTCGGAGAAGCCCATGTACCAGTCGGGCTGTGCACCCGTGGACACCTGGTCCGGGCGGTACGGGCCGATGGCCCAGATCGGGTTGATCTGGGCGATCGCCGAGACGACCGTGATGATGCCGAAGACCAGGAAGAAGAAGCCTCCGGCCTTGGCCATGTAGATCGGCAGCAGCGGCATGCCGACGACGTTCTTGTTGGTCCGGCCGGGGCCCGCGAACTGCGTGTGCTTGTGGTAGAAGACCAGGATCAGGTGCGCTACCAGCAGGCCCATCATGATGCCGGGCAACAGCAGGATGTGGACCGAGTAGAACCGGGCCACGAAGTCGCCGCCGGGGAACTCACCGCCGAACAGGAACATCGACAGGTAGGTGCCGACGACCGGGACGGACAGGATCGCGCCCTCCATGAAGCGGACACCGGTGCCCGAGAGCAGGTCGTCCGGGAGCGAGTAACCGGTGAAGCCGGTGAACATGCCGAGGACGAGCAGCAGGAAGCCGAACAGCCAGTTGATCTCACGCGGCTTGCGGAACGCGCCCGTGAAGAAGACGCGCATCATGTGGACCATCATGGCCGCGAGGAAGATCAGCGCGCCCCAGTGGTGGATCTGCCGGATGAGCAGACCACCGCGGACGTCGAAGCTGATGTCCAGGGTCGAGGCGAACGCCTCCGACATCAGCCGGCCCTGCATCGGGACGTAGCTGCCGTGGTACTCCACCTCGTTCATCGACGGGTGGAAGAACAGCGTCAGGTACACACCCGTGAGGATGATGACGATGAAGCTGTAGAGCGCGACCTCACCCAGCATGAAGGACCAGTGGTCCGGGAAGATCTTGCGCATGTTGGTCTTGGCCAGGGAGTAGATCCCGAGACGGCCGTCGGCCCAGTCGGCGACCCGCTCGCCCGCGGGTGCCTTCCTCTTTGATTCAGCTGAAGTGCTCATCCGCGCTCCCAGTAGGCAGGACCGACGGGCTCGTCGAAGTCGCCGAGCGCCTCGAGGAAGCCTTCGTCATTCACGCCGATCCGCAGCTGCGGGAGGGCGTGACCGGCCGGGCCGAAGATGACGCGGGCGCCGTCGGAGAGGTCGAAGGTGGACTGGTGGCACGGGCAGAGGACGTGGTGCGTCTGCTGCTCGTACAGGGAGATCGGGCAGCCCACGTGGGTGCAGATCTTCGAGTACGCAACGATGCCGTCGTGGGACCACTCGAGCTCGCGCTTGTCCTTGATGTCCTCCGGCTGGATCCGGACGATCATCAGGGCGGCCTTGGCGATCTCGGTCTGGAAGCTGTGGTCCTCCTCCGACAGGCCCTCGGGCATGGCGAAGGTCAGCGAACCGACAGCGACGTCCTCGGGACGCAGCGGCTGGTTCGTGTTCATGTTGATGAGCTGCTTGCCCTTGGCCCACAGGGTGTGGCGGAGCTTGTCCTCGGGCAGCGGGCCCAGGTCGCGCAGCAGCACCACACCGGAGAGCGGCACCATGGCCATCGCTCCGAACATGGTGTTGCGCAGGAGCTTGCGCCGGGCGAAGCCGGACTCCTCCGTACCCGCCGCGAAGTCGGCGTGCACCTTGGCCCGGACCTCGGGCTCGGCCTCGATCGGGTGACGGTCGTCGGCGATCTCCTGGTCGGACATCAGGGTGCGGGCCCAGTGGACCGCGCCCGCGCCGATGCAGAACAGCGCGACACCGAGGGTCATACCCAGCGCGAAGTTCAGCGCGCTCACATGACCGAACGGCCAGATGTAGACGATCTCGTCGGCCGGGAAGATCACGTACGAGGCGATGAAGGCGATCGTGGCCAGCATCGACAGCGTGAACAAGAGGGCGACCGTACGCTCGGACCGCCTGGCGGCCCGCTCGTCGATGTCCTGGATGCGCGGCTTGTGGACGGGAAGCCCCGGGTCGGCGAAAGGATCTTCCTTCGCCGCTACCTCGCCACGCGCGTGGTCCTGCTCGGACGGCAGGGTCTCTTCTGGAATGTCTTGGCTACTCATGACTTCTTGGCCTTAGCGGTGTGGGCCGCGACCCAGATGGCAACTGCGATCAGCGCACCCAGACCGAAGACCCATGCGAACAGACCCTCGCTGACGGGGCCGAGGCCACCGAGGCTCAGGCCACCGGGAGACTCCGACTCGCCGCTGTTCACGGTCTGGATGTAGGCGATGATGTCCCGCTTCTCCTGCTCCGGCATCGTTCCGTCCGGGAAGGAGGGCATGTTCTGCGGGCCGGTCTGCATGGCCTCGTAGATGTGCCTGGGGTTCACGCCTTCGAGGTTCGGGGCGTACTTGCCGTGCGTCAGGGCACCGCCCTCACCCGTGAAGTTGTGGCACTGGGCGCAGTTGGTGCGGAACAGGTCACCGCCCTTGGCGATGTCGGCGCCTTCCGGGCTGTACTGCTTCTCGGTCGGCCTGACCGGACCGGCACCCAGGGAGGCGACGTACGCCGCGAGCTGGTCGATCTGGGCCTGGGTGTAGACGACCGGCTTCTTCGGCACCTGGGCGCCCGGCTGCTGCGCGGGCATACGGCCGGTGCCGACCTGGAAGTCCACTGCGGCGGAACCGACGCCGACCAGGGAAGGGCCGTCGGACGTACCCTGACCGCCGGTTCCGTGGCAGCTGGCGCAGCCGACGGTGTAGAGCTTCTTGCCCTCCTCGATGGCGAGGGACTGGGCGGTTTCATCGGCCTGCGCCTTGTCCGCGGGTGCGAACGCGGCGTACAGCCCCCCAGTGGCCGCCAGCGCGAGGAGTAGGACGACGAGCGCCGCCAGCGGATGGCGTCGTCGTGCGGAGAGCTTTTTCACGGATTACCCCGGTGTCAGGATCTTCTGCGTCGATGCTTCTGGAATGTGTGCGGGTACGAGCCCGGTGCTACTTGATCATGTAGATCGTGGCGAAGAGGCCGATCCAGACGACATCGACGAAGTGCCAGTAGTAGGACACGACGATGGCGGCGGTTGCCTGCTCGTGGGTGAATCTCCGGGCCGCGTACGTCCTGCCGAGAACCAGCAGGAAGGCGATGAGACCGCCCGTCACATGCAGACCGTGGAAGCCGGTGGTCAGGTAGAACACCGAGCCGTACGGGTCGGACGAGAGCGAGAGGCCCGCGTCCTTGACCAGCTCGGTGTACTCGAACACCTGGCCGCCGATGAAGATCGCACCCATCACGAACGTGATCACGAACCAGGTGCGGAGCTTCTTCACGTCACCGCGCTCGGCGGCGAAGACGCCGAGCTGGCAGGTGAGGGAGGAGAGCACCAGGATCGTGGTGTTGGTCGCCGAGAACGGGAAGTTCAGGTGAGCCGCCTGCTGGGCCCAGTACTCGGCACCCATCACCGATCGCAGGGTGAAGTACATCGCGAAGAGGGCCGCGAAGAACATCAGCTCGGAACTCAACCAGATGATGGTTCCGACGCTGGTGAGGTTCGGCCGATTGACCGACGGGTGCGCGTGCCCGGTTTCTACTGTCGTTGCTGTCGCCACGACCGACATTATGTCGGTCGCTTATCCAGCCCTCACTCCGGGGGGTGCCGTTCGGTGTGTCCATCTCTCTCCCGGGTTCGCGTCCAGGACCGAACGGCCCATCGAAAGGCTGTCATTAGCGGTGCTGACGGGGCGCTGGGAGGGGTAGCATCCCGCGCATCGGTGCAGCCCGCAGTTCTCCCTGACGAACCGGAGGAACAATGCAGTCGACCGCCACGGTGCTGGTGTACAGCGACAACTCCAGCACCCGCGAACAGGTGCGGCTCGCCACGGGCCGCCGCCCGGCCGCCGATGTTCCCCCGGTCGAGTACATCGAGTGCGCGACGCTGCCCGCGGTTCTCAAGGAGCTGGACAAGGGCGGTGTCGACGTCTGCGTCCTGGACGGCGAGGCGGTGCCCGCGGGCGGTATGGGCGTCTGCCGGCAGATCAAGGACGAGATCTTCCGGTGCCCGCCGGTGCTGGTACTCATGGGCCGCCCGCAGGACGCCTGGCTGGCCACCTGGAGCCGCGCGGACGCCGCGGTGACGCTCCCGGTCGAGCCGGTGGAGTTCGCGGACGCACTGGCCGGACTGCTGCGCAGGGGGCGGGCGGCGGCCTGAACCGGCCCGCCCCGTACCGGGGTCAGATCTGGGGCCGCAGGCGTGCCTCGTCGGCCGGGCCGCTGCCCTCCCGGACGCCTCCCAGCAGGGCGCTGCCCGTGCGCCACTCGTCCCAGTCCAGGTTCCAGTCACCGAAGCCGTTCCCGAACGGATCCATCATGCCGCCGAGGCTGTTGACGACCTTGACGATGTCGCCCTCGCGGACGGTGTTGTAGAACCACGCGGCGTTACTGGTGGACATGCCGGTGCAGCCGTGGCTGACGTTCGCGTATCCCTGGGAGCCGGTGGACCAGGGCGCGGCGTGGACGTACTCACCACTCCAGGTGACGCGCGTCGCGTAGTACACGGGCAGGTCGTAGGAGTCGGCACTGTCGACGGGGATGCCGATGCTGGTGCCGCGCATCCGGACGTAGTACTCCTTGCCGAGCACCACCTTGACCCCGTTCCGGGTGGAGAAGCCCGGTTTGCCGGTGGTCACCGGAATGGTATTGATCACTTCTCCGTTCCGCTTGACCGTCATCTGGTGCGTACTCGCGTCGGTGAGGGCCTCGATCCGGTCACCGATGGTCAGCTTGAGCGGTTTCACGGCGCCGCCGTACATCTCGCCGATCTTGACGCCCTCCAGACTGCTGTGCACCCGGACGGTGGCGCCCGCCGGCCAGTACTCCATGGGGCGGTAGTGCAGCTTCTTGTCGTCCACCCAGTGCCAGGCCCCGTCCACCGCGGGCGAGGACTCGACCTTCAGCTTGCGCTCGACGGCGGCCCTGGCCTCCTTGTCGGCCACGGGCGCGCTGAGCTCGGCGGTGATGGGCTGTCCTACGCCGTACGTGCCCGGCTTCGGGCCGAGTTCGACCTTCAGGAACCGCTTGGCGGGGGCCGTGTCGAAGGTGATGGTGCGGGATCCGGGAGAGCCGCCGCCGTTCTCCGTGGCGACCTTGACGGTGTAGCGCGTACCGGCCGAGAGGGGGGCCGTGGAGCGCCATCTGGCGCCGTCCGCGGTGAGTTCACCCGCCAGGTAGCGGCCGGCCGCGTCGACCGCGGTGACGTCCGTGATACGGCCGTCCTTGCCCTTGGCGGTCACTTCCAGGGGCTTGTCGGGGTTCACCTTGGTGCTTCCCGCGACGGTGTTGAAGGCGACCTGACGCGTCGCGTCGTACGGCCTCGCCGACAACGGGTGGCTGTCGTGGCCGCTGCACGCGGTCATCCCTGCCCCGAAGGCCAGGGCCAGCACGGTGCAGCTCGCTATGGTGCGCTTGCGCGGCGTGTCGTTCATGAGCACACGCTATGAACAATGCCCGGTAACGGCGCGCCGGACGACTGCAAACGAGGGGCCCGGACACCACCCGTTCGGGTGAGTGTCCGGGCCCCTGCGCAGTGCGGAGCAGCGGATTCGCTACTGGTTCTGGTTCTCGCCGCGGTAGTACTCGAAGACCCAGCCGAACAGGCCGACCATGATCAGCGGAGCCGAGAAGTACAGGATCCACCAGCCCATGGCGATGGCCAGGAAGGCAAGCGCACCGCCGGTCGCGAGCGAGAGCGGCTGCCAGCTGTGCGGGGAGAAGAAGCCCACTTCACCGGCCTCGTCCGCGACATCGGCCTCCTTGTCGTCCTGGGCCATGGCGTCCACTCGCCGGGCCGTGAAGGCCAGGTAGTAGCCGATCATGATGCTCAGGCCGAAGGCCAGGAAGAGCGCCGTCGTACCGGCCGGCTCCTTCGACCACACGCCGTAGAGGATGGCCATGGCGAGGATGAAGATGCTCAGCCAGATGAACATCCTGCCTTGGATCTTCACTTGCCGGCCTCCTTGTCAGCGGCGATGGCACCGTGACCGGCCTGCTCGAGCTGGTCGAGAGCCGCGATCTCCGGGTGGTGCAGATCGAAGGCCGGGGATTCGGAGCGGATCCGCGGCAGGGTGAGGAAGTTGTGCCGCGGCGGCGGGCAGGACGTCGCCCACTCGAGCGAACGGCCGTAGCCCCACGGGTCGTCGACCTCGATCTTCTTGCCGTACTTGGCGGTCTTCCAGACGTTGTAGACGAACGGCAGGATCGACAGACCGAGCACGAACGACGAGATGGTCGAGATCGAGTTCAGTGCCGTGAAGCCATCGGCGGCCAGATAGTCCGCGTACCGGCGGGGCATGCCCTCGGCACCCAGCCAGTGCTGGACCAGGAACGTGCCGTGGAAGCCGATGAACAGCGTCCAGAACGTCATCTTGCCGAGGCGCTCGTCCAGCATCTTGCCCGTGAACTTCGGCCACCAGAAGTGGAATCCGGCGAACATCGCGAACACCACGGTGCCGAAGACGACGTAGTGGAAGTGCGCGACGACGAAGTACGAGTCGGAGACGTGGAAGTCCATCGGGGGCGAGGCCAGGATGACACCGGTCAGACCACCGAAGGTGAAGGTGATCAGGAAGCCGATCGTCCAGAGCATCGGAGTCTCGAAGGACAGTGAGCCCTTCCACATGGTGCCGATCCAGTTGAAGAACTTCACACCGGTCGGTACCGCGATCAGGAAGGTCATGAAGGAGAAGAACGGCAGTAGCACTCCACCGGTGACATACATGTGGTGGGCCCACACGGTCACGGACAGACCGGCGATCGCGATGGTCGCGGCCACCAGACCGATGTAACCGAACATCGGCTTGCGGCTGAAGACCGGAATGATCTCCGAGACGATTCCGAAGAACGGCAGCGCGATGATGTACACCTCTGGATGGCCGAAGAACCAGAAGAGGTGTTGCCACAACAATGCGCCGCCGTTGGAGGCGTCGAAGACATGGGCGCCGAACTTACGGTCCGCCTCCAGGGCGAACAGGGCCGCGGCCAGTACCGGGAAGGCGAGCAGGACCAGCACACCGGTCAGCAGCACGTTCCAGCAGAAGATCGGCATCCGGAACATCGTCATGCCGGGCGCGCGCATGCAGATGATCGTGGTGATGAAGTTGACCGAACCGAGGATCGTGCCGAAGCCGGAGAAGGCCAGACCCATGATCCACATGTCGGCGCCGACGCCCGGCGAGCGGACCGCGTTCGACAGCGGGGAGTAGGCGAACCAGCCGAAGTCGGCCGCACCGTTCGGGGTGATGAAGCCGGCCACCGCGATGATCGAGCCGAAGAGGTACAGCCAGTACGCGAACATGTTCAGCCGCGGGAACGCCACATCGGGCGCGCCGATCTGCAGCGGCATGATCCAGTTGGCGAATCCGGCGAACAGCGGCGTCGCGAACATCAGCAGCATGATCGTGCCGTGCATCGTGAACGCCTGGTTGAACTGCTCGTTCGACATGATCTGCGTACCCGGACGGGCCAGCTCGGCGCGCATGAAGAGCGCCAGGAGGCCGCCGATGCAGAAGAAGACGAACGAGGTCGCCAGGTAGAGCGTACCGATGGTCTTGTGGTCGGTGGTGGTCAGCCACTTCACCACCACGTTGCCGGGCTGCCGGCGCCGGACGGGGAGCTCGTTCTCGTACGAGTCGTCAGCCGTCGCAGCACCCTGGGGTTCGTTGAGGATGCTCACAGTTTGTTCGTCTCCGCATTCCGGGCCGGGCCCGACTGCTCAATTCCCGACGGGATGAAGCCGGTCTGCCCCTTCTCGGCCAGCTCCTTCAGGTGCTGCTGGTAGCGCTCCGGGGAGACGACCTTGACGTTGAAGAGCATCCGGGAGTGGTCGACACCGCACATCTCGGCGCACTTGCCCATGAACGTGCCCTCCTGGTTCGGCGTCACCTCGAAGACGTTGGTGTGACCCGGGATGACGTCCTGCTTGAACAGGAAGGGGATCACCCAGAAGGAGTGGACGACGTCACGGGAGGTCAGGATGAAGCGGACCTTCTCTCCCTTGGGCAGCCACAGCGTGGGGCCGGGGTTGCCGGTCTGCGGGTTCCGGGTTCCCGGGATGCCGGCGTCGTAGACGCCCTCGGCTCCCTTGGGGAAGTCGTTGGTGTACTTGTCCGGAATCGCGTTCAGGTTCTTCTGGGCCGCGGCGTCGCCGGTGGCCGGGTTCCCGTCCACGTCCTCCAGGTAGTTGAAGCCCCAGCTCCACTGGTAGCCGACCACATTGACGGTGTGGGCCGGCTCCTCGGAGAGGGCGAGGAGCTTCGACTCATCACGCGCGGTGAAGTAGAAGAGCACCGAAACGATGATGAGCGGGACCACGGTGTACAGCGCCTCGATGGGCATGTTGTACCGGGTCTGCGGAGGAACCTCGACCTTGGTGCGGCTGCGCCGGTGGAAGAAGACACTCCACAGGATCAGACCCCACACCAGCACGCCCACGGCGAGCGCGGCCGCCCAGGAGCCCTGCCAGAGGGAGAGGATCCGCGGAGCTTCCTCCGTGACCGGCGTGGGCATTCCGAGGCGGGGGAAGTCTTCCCAGTTGTACGAGCAACCAGTGGCTGTCGCCAGGATCAGGCCCGCAGTCAGCACCTGCGGCAGCTTCCGCCGCATCGGGCGCCGCGACGAGCGGTCGGAGCCGTTGGGACTCACGTAGCGCCTTCCCGAGAGTCTCGCCCGCGCGGCCGGCTGCGGCCGTCTCGCTGGTCGGTCGCCGGCCCTGACGCGGGCAGGGGTTTGGATGTTTATGCGGACCAAACCCTACTGGACGCAATTTGGGGTCGCGCATGGAGGGTGCCCAACGCGCCGTCCGACGACCCGAAGGGGTGGACCGCACGGTTCCGGAGGCGGTCTCGCAGCTGGTCACGGACCCCGACTGGGCACCTGCGGCGGCCTTCTGACACCCTCTCCGGAGCGCGGGGTCAAAGCCGTGCCCAGCAAGATCCGTCGCGGGCCGGGCAAGATCCGTCGCGGGCCCGGCAAGATCCGTCGCGGGCCGGGCAAGATCCACCGGACAGGGCCTACCGTGGAAACGTGCCCTACTTCGACGCCGCCTCCTCGGCTCCGCTGCACCCGGTCGCCCGGCAGGCTCTCCAGGCCTCCCTCGACGAGGGGTGGGCGGACCCCGCCCGCCTGTACCGCGAGGGGCGGCGGGCACGGATGCTGCTGGACGCGGCTCGGGAGGCGGCGGCGGATGCCGTCGGGTGCCGTCCCGACGAGCTCGTTTTCACCTCATCGGGGACACGCGCCATTCATACGGGCATCTCGGGCGCACTGGCGGGGCGCCGCCGTGTCGGGCGTCACCTGGTCGTGTCGGCGGTCGAGCACTCCGCGGTGCTGCACGCGGCGGAGGGCCTGCCGGTCACCGAGGTGCCGGTGGGCCGCGCGGGCGCGGTGTCGCCGGGCGAGTTCGCGGAGGCACTGCGCGAGGACACCGCGCTGGCCTGTCTGCAGTCCGCGAACCACGAAGTGGGCACCGAGCAGCCGGTCGCCGAAGTGGCCGAGGCATGCCGGGCGGCCGGGGTGCCGCTGCTCGTCGACGCGGCGCAGTCGCTGGGGTGGGGACCGGTCACCGCGGGCTGGTCCCTGCTGACCGCGAGCGCCCACAAATGGGGCGGCCCGGCGGGCGTCGGACTCCTCGCGGTCCGCAAGGGCGTCCGGTTCGCCCCCCAAGACCCCGCGGACGAACGGGAGTCGGGCCGCGCGCCCGGCTTCGAGAACATCCCGGCGATCGTGGCGGCCGCGGCGTCCCTGCGGGCGGTACGGGAGACGGCGGCGGAGGAGGCGCGGCGACTGACGGCGCTGGTGGACCGGATCCGCGCCCGGGTCCCGGAGCTGGTGCCGGACGTCGAGGTGGTCGGCGATCCGGTGCGCCGGCTCCCCCATCTCGTCACGTTCTCCTGTCTCTATGTCGACGGAGAGACCGTGCTGCACGATCTGGACCGGGCCGGGTTTTCCGTTTCGTCGGGTTCGTCGTGCACGAGCTCGACGCTGACCCCGAGCCATGTCCTGCGGGCGATGGGGGTCCTGAGCGAGGGCAATGTACGGGTGTCCCTGCCGACGGGCACGACGGAGGAGGAAGTGGACCGCTTCCTGGAGGTCCTGCCGGGGGTCGTCGCCGACGTCCGCCGCCGCCTCGACGCTCCGGTCCCGCCCGCGGCCTCCAGCGGGCAGGCCTCCCTCGTCGTGGACGCCCTGGGCAAGCGCTGCCCCATCCCCGTCATCGAGCTCGCCAAGGTCATCGGCGACGTCCCGGTGGGCGGCACGGTCACCGTCCTCTCCGACGACGAGGCCGCGCGCCTCGACATCCCCGCGTGGTGCGAGATGCGTGGCCAGGACTACGAGGGTGAGCACCCGGCGGTGCGGGGCACCGCGTACGTGGTGCGGCGGCGCTCCTGAAC
>NZ_JBSGZO010000214.1:0-14173 GCF_053611045.1 Streptomyces sp. NPDC054841
ATCAGGAATCGCGGCGGGGCGGGCAGGCGACGTGCCGGTGCACGATGCCCCCGGCTCCCGAGGCCGAATGGATGTCGTGCGTCGTGTACTCCTCGCCCGGCCCGATCGGCTGCTGGCACTTCGCGCAGATCAGGAGTCGCTCCCGTCGTGCAGCAGACTGCCCAGCACGCGGGTGACCCGGAGGAACGCGGTCACGATCTCCCGAAACCCGGTGTGCCCCGTGCGGCCCGTGTGGGCGATGGCCCACGAGTCCGGCCCGAGCTGACCGGTGCTCGCCTCTGAACGCTCGTAGCAGGTGGTGCACTCGACCTCGCGGATCGGTGCCGAGACGCCCGCGGACCGGTCGGCGCCGATCGTCCATTCCGCCCGGCGGATCACCGTGTGCGCGGTCATGCGAAGTGCTCCGCTCCGATGCCGCCGATCAGGGCGTACAGCACAGGCACATTGCGCTGCTCCGCGCACGTTCGGTGCGCGTACACCGACTGCCCGGCGCCTCCCGCCGCAGATTCGTGCACCCGCACGCATACGTCCGCGCCCGGCTCCGTGCAGTACGTACACGGCGGCCGAGCCGCCCAGCGCTGCAAAGGGGTAAGTGTGTCACTCATGCGTCTCTCCGACCCGAACTCGGTATCTGACGCCCCTCATCGTGGGATTGATCTGCCGCTGGTCTCATACGGCCCAGCGCGCAGCGGGCGTATATTTCGCGCATGGCTGGTCGGGCACCTTGGACAGACGTCAGGTTGCGCGCCGCATGGGCGCGCGGTGACTGGGCCGCTGTCCTCCGCGAGTACAGGCGCGCCGCCGGCCTCACCCAGCAAGCACTCGAATCCCTGGTCGGCATGCCGCAGCCCCACATCTCGGCTATCGAGTCCGGCCGCAGGAAGGTGAAGACAGACGCGGTACGGGCCCGGATCGCTGAAGGTCTACGGGTGCCACCAGAGCTGATCGAGGCGGGGCAGAGCACCACCTACGGCAAGTGGGAGCCGCCACCGGAACTGCGCGAGCGAATCGCCCACGGCCACCGAACCGGGCGGGCCGATCTACGCACCGCCGACTGGATCGGCGAGGTCCTGACGACGCAGCGCCGCGCCGAAGACGAGGTCGGCGGGGCCGATCTCTGGGCAGTCGTACGCTCCCAGCTGGACGCCATCACGAGACTGATCCCGGGAACCGCCGGCACAGCTGCCGACAGGCTGATGCTGCTGGCCGCCGAACACGCGCACTGGCTCTCGTGGGTGGCCTGGCAGCACAACCAGGTGGGTTCCGCGCTCGGCTGGCTGGACGTGGCCCATGGGTGGGCCGTTGACGGCGACCACATGGACATGTCGTCGTGGGTCCAGCGCGTGAGGGCCTTCTACTGCCGGCAGAGCGGCGACCCGCTGCGCGCGCTGCGGACGGCCGAGGCTGCTCGCCGGGTCCCGGGCACTTCCTCCGGGGCAGCCGCAGTAGCGGCGCATGAGGCGGCGATCGCGGCGGCAGCGGTGGGCGAACGAGACCGCTCGCGACGCCTGTCGGACGAGGCATTCAGGCATGCTGCGCGCGTCCCCGAGGAGAGTGACCGTCCGGGCTGGCTGTACTGGCTCACCCCGGCGCGGGCACAGCTCCAGGCGGCGAGGTGGCCTATGCGTGCCAAGACTGGCGTGAAGCTGCTGACGGCATTCGTGCTGCGCTGCCCGGCCTCGATGGTTACCCGCGCGACCGGGCCCGCTTTCAGCAGCGCCTCGACGACGCCGTACGTCGTTCCTAGTGGACGAGCCTGATGCTGATGATCGGCTCGGCTGCGCGAGCGGGGACACCGTGTTGTTCAGCGGAGGAGGGCCTGGTCGAGGACCCGGCACCCACGTGAGGACGGTCGCCCGCGGCGGGCACACGCCCTCGACCCGCTCTTCCCGTACAGCCGCCATCCACACCGCTCGGCGGGCATGCCGTGCCGGGCGGGGTGCTGGAGCGGATCCCCGCCACGGGCTCCCCCGCCACAGGCACTACCGCGGGGGCGGGGAACGCTCAGAGCGGAAGCAGGTCCGGGCGCTTGGGCTCCACGTGATCGCCGGATGATTCGCCCCGCAGCCGCCGGCCGATCCACGGTACGAGGTACTCGCGCGCCCAGAGGACGTCGTCACGGCGGACTTCGAGCGTGCCACGCGGCGGCAGTGGCGGCCACGGCTGGTCCGGGTCGGCCGGCACGTCGATGCCGAGCACCTGGGCGGCACGGAGCGCGACGCGCGTGTGACCCTCGGGCGAGAGATGCAGCCGGTCGTCGTCCCAGGCGCGCCTGTCCTGGACGGACTTGAGCGACCAGAGGTCGAGTACGGGGCAGTCGTAGCGGTCGGCGATGGCGCGGACATGCGCGGTGTACGTGGCGATCTTGCCGCGCAGATGGCGCAGCACGGGTACGCCGCGGGTGTCGAAGCCGGTGGTCACCATGACGGTGCCGACGGAGGCGGTGAGGTCGGCGACGGCCCGTTCGAAGCGTTCCGCGACGTCGTCGGGGTCGGTGCCGGGCCGGATGATGTCGTTTCCCCCGGCGCAGAACGTCACCAGGTCGGGGGCGAGTTCCTTCGCCCGCGGGACCTGTTCCTCAACGATCTGGTCGAGGAGCCTGCCTCGTACGGCGAGGTTGGCGTAGCGGAAGGTGTGTTCCGGTACCCGGTCGTCCAGGAGGACCGCGAGTCGGTCCGCCCAGCCGACGAACTGTCCCTCAGGTCCCGGGTCTCCGACGCCCTCGGTGAAGCTGTCACCGATCGCCGCATAGGACCCGATTGCGCCGTTTGTTCTTGATCGCGAATCGTCTGCCACGTCGAGACATCTTTCCTCGCGGGAAGTGACCTACGCCACCGTAGGGAGGGGTTGACGCGGGGTGATATAGGCCACCCGGTCAGTTTTCCGCAAAGCGGGAATACCCGGAAGGAGCAGGAACGCGCGCGTCCGCCGGCCCCACGATGCGGGGCCGGCGGACGGTGAGACGCCGTGTCAGGTACGGACGTCGCGTCAGATCGAGACGCCGTGCCGGCGGAGGTAGGCCAGCGGGTCGATGTCCGAGCCGTAGCTCGGGCTCGTGCGGATCTCGAAGTGCAGGTGCGGGCCGGTGGAGTTGCCGGTGGAGCCGGAGAGGCCGATCTGCTGGCCGCCGGTGACACTCTCGCCGGACGCGATGGAGAGCTGGGAGAGGTGGGCGTACTGCGAGTACGTGCCGTCGCTGTGCTTGATGACGACCTCGTTGCCGTACGCGCCGCTCCAGCCGGCCGACACGACGGTGCCCGGGCCGACGGCCTTCACGGACGTACCGGTGGCGGCGATGAAGTCGACACCGGTGTGGTAACCGCTGGACCACATGGAACCGGCGGTCTTGTACGCGGTGCTGACGCCGCCGCGGACCGGCGCGAAGAAGCCGGAGAAACTGGTCTGCGCGGCGGCGTTCGCGGCGGCGTTCGTGGCGGGGGCCTCGGCGGCGGCCGGAGCGGCCTTGGGGCGCTCGGCGGTGCGGGAGGCACGCTCGGAGGAACCGGACGGCTTCTCGCTCTTGACCGGAGCCTTGGCCTTCCGCTCGGGCTTCGCCTCGCTCCGGACCTTCGCCTCGCCCTGGGCCTTCGGCTTGCCGCCGAGGGTCAGCTTGAGTCCCGGGTGGATCAGCGACGGGTCCTCACCGACGGCGGCGCGATTGTCGGCGTACAGCTTCTTCCAGCCGCCGTTGACGCTCTGCTCCTGAGCGATCTTCGACAGGTAGTCACCGGCCACGACGGTGTACGTCGCAGGCGCCTTGGGAGCCTTCGGCGCATGCGGGGCGACGGCCTTCTTGGCGACGGCTGCGATGTGCTCGGGGGCGGCGGAGGGCGCGGACTTCTCGGCGGCATGGGCACCGAGGGCGCCGATGAGCGGGAGCGCGATGGCGGCCCCGCCCGTTCCGGCGGCGACGAATCCACGCGTGATCGGGTTGGCCCTCGGACGGCGATGCTTACCCTTACCGGGCATGGCGAATTCCTCTCCGCCGCCTGCGAGGTGAGCTGTCGGGTTCGGGCTGGAGATGCCCGGCCGCGCATGGCGCGCGACTTCACCCCGAGCCGTCCGGGATCCCGGAACGGCGTACTACCTGGGTCCCCCGCTCCTGCCACACGTGGGTGGGTGCGATATTCCGGACGGCGGCAGGATTAGGCGTTCCGACCGGATTGCGGTGACCGTAAGCGAGCCGGGTCGGCGCGAACAAGCCATCAATTCCACCGGGAACCCTTCCGCCTGATTTCGACCTGGATTTCCCGGTCACCCTCTGTAAATCACGGATCTTCGATTTCCTACGTAACAAGGGAGTTCACATGTCCGGCATCACCACAGAACGTCACAGATATGATCCCGCTCACGAACCCGAGCCCATCTCCCCCTTAACTCGGGCGCGTTACCCGAAATGGACTAATACGGACAGATCGTCCATTAGGCTCGATTGGCGCCAACTACACACGCAGGCAAGGAGTGCGCCACCCACCCCTTTCACCCAAGTCATTCCACTTGCCCCGCATTGTCCCTTTTGTGTCGCGGCCGGCTCGGCAAGCGAAACACTTCCGGGCCGCCCACCAAGTGCGCCGTGAACTCCCGGAGTTCACGAATCGGCCGCCCGGGGCTTCCGCCCAGGTGCTGACCGGACCCGGACCCGGGCGCGGTCAGCGGCGCCGCAGCCGGATCACCGTCGCGTCAAGATCACCGTGGAGACCCGTGTGCAGCCCATGGTGGAGCAGGACGGAGCCCCGGTGAACGACACCGGTGTCCAGGCACTCGTCCCGCATCCGGTAGTGGACGGTCAGCGCGAGGCCGTGCACGGGGTCGCTGAAGCACAGCCGCAGCTCGAGAGGGGTTGGGAGGCGAGGTACTCGGCGTCGGCCGTGCGGATGCGCGGCCCCCAGTGGAGATGGAGAAGCTCGTCCCGTTCGGTGACGAGCAGCGCATAGCTGCTCGTACTGCCGGACAGAACCCAGATACGACCGCTGCCAACCGACTCGATCACCCCGGCCTCTCAAATTCGCACACGTTCGCACATCATCGCGCGCGATCCACCATCGGGGCAACGGCCTGCACCTTGCCTTCAGGTGCGCCCAGGGACAGCGGCACGAAGGTCCAGCAGCTGTTGGGCATGCACCGGCACGTGGTCCTCGGCGAGACCATCGATGAGGCCACCAAGCGGAATCGGCTGGTCCAGTACGAGCGCGCGCGGCGTACTCCGGTTGCCCTCCTGCGGCGCGGCCCTTCCAGCGGAGCCGAAATGATTGCCTGAGGAATCGATGTCGTATGGTCAGGAACGCGCCATTGTCGGCGAGCGCCGACCGCAGACACGGAGGAGCCACCGTGACGCAGCAGCTGCCTCAGATCCCGTCGACCGAACCCGAGCTGGCCGGGGTGCGCAACTTCCGGGACGTGGGCGGACTGCCGACCGTTGACGGGCGCCTGGTGCGGCACGGGCGGCTCTTCCGCAGCGGCCATCTCGCGCACGCCACCGACACCGATGCCGCCTTCCTCGCCTCGCTCGGGCTCCACACGATCTTCGACTTCCGCAATGCCGCGGACCAGAAGCTGGAAGGCCCGGACGTCGAACTGCCCGGTGTGCGCAACCTCAACATCCCGCTCACCGACCCGGCGGACGGCGCCGAGTTCTGGAAGATGGTCCGCGAGGGCGACCTCGACCAGCTGAGGTCGATCCTCGCCGACGGCAAGGCGGCCGCCCGCATGGTCGCGTCGTACCGCGTGATCATCAAGGAGCGCACGGCCGAGCACAGCCGTGTGCTGCACGCGCTGGCGGAGGACAGCGTCCCGGCCCTGATGCACTGTGCGGCGGGCAAGGACCGCGCGGGTCTGTCGATAGCGGTCTCCCTGCTGGCGGTCGGTGTCGAGCGGGACGCCATCGAGGCCGACTACCTGAAGTCGAACGACCCGCACCGCCGCTACAAGGTGCGCCGCGGCGACAACGCGCCCGCCGGGATGTCGCCGGAGGTCATGGAGCTCCTCAGCCCGCTCTTCGACGCCCGCTCCGAGTACCTGGCGGCGGCGTTCGAGACCATCGAGGAGACCTGGGGCAGCACCGAGAGCTATCTTTCCGAGGGCCTCGAGATCACGCCCGAGACGCGTGAGCGGCTGCGCGACCGTCTGCTGGACGGATCGGCCTGAGCCCTTGCCGGGCGGCGGGTCACTGGCCGCCCACGGTGAACAGCAGATAGAGGAAGGCCGCGAAGAGGTGGCCTGCCACCAGATAGGCGAAGAGCCGGACGATCAGTCCGACGGGGAACGCGGATTCCTGGCTCGATTCCTGGCTCGATGACGGCTTCCGGGGCATGGCGGTCTCCTCAGGCGTGCGGGTGTACGTGCCACGGGGGCACACAGGGGCAGACGTGCGGTGTGCGGATCAGACGTGCGGGTGTGCGTGCGGGTCGGGGCTCTGCAGCAGCGTGTGGACGAAGAGCAGCTCGGCCCCGCCGATCGTGGCGGCGGCGATACGGTGCGGTGTGAGCGAGTCGAAGTGGGCGCTGTCCCCGGGGTCGAGTTCATGGACCGTGTCGCCGAGGCCGAGCCGCAGCCGCCCTTCGAGTACGTACAGCCACTCCTCGCCCGGGTGCACCCGCACCAGTTCCTCCTGGGGCCCGGAGTACGGCACGCGCACCCGCAGCGCCTGCATGGCGCGCCCGCGGCCGCCGGCCTGCCGGTACGTCCAGCCGTCGGCCTCCGCGGGGCCCATCCGGCCCGCGCGGATGATCGCGTCGCGCTCCGGCGGGATCTCGCCGAGCAGCTCGGCGACGGTCGTACCGTAGATCCGGGCCAGCGCGAGCAGCGTCGGCAGCGACGGCTGCCGGTTGCCCGTCTCCAGCCGCGACAGATGGGCGGGGGAAAGGCCCGCCCGCTGGGCGGCGGCCTCCAGGGTGAGACCACGGCGGCGGCGCAGCTCGCGCAGCCGCGGTGCGACATCGGGCAGCTCGTCCGCTGCCTGTCCGGCAGGTCGTCCGGCAGGTTCTCCGGCGGGATGTCCGGCGGGAAGGCTCATGCCTCCATTGGGCCAGGATGTTTCCTCTGGGGCAAGTTTCTTGCCCCAGAGGCAAAAGCGCTCAGCGGTTGGCCACGGCCTGCTTGACGAGGGTCTTGCCGAAGTCCCACATCAGCCCGCTGCCGCCGTGGGCGTCGTCCATCACGGCGCTGAAGGCCTCGACGAACCGGTCGACCTCCTGCTCACCGATGATCAGCGGCGGAATCAGCTTGATCACTTCCAGCTGGTCGCCGGAGACCTGGGTGAGGATCCGGTGCCTCTGCAAGAGTGGCACGACGACCATCTGCGCGAAGAGTCCCTTGCGGGCCGCCTGCAGCACCGTCCAGCGGCTGCGCAGCTTCAGGGAGGACGGCCGGCCGAACTCGATCCCGATCATCAGCCCGCGCCCCCGGACGTCCTGCAGCAGCTCGTAGCGGTCGACGAGCGCCGCGAGCCGCGTCCGCAGCAGCTCTCCGGTCACCCGTGCGTTCGCGACGATCTGCTCGTCCTCGATCACGGAGAGGACGGCGAGCCCGGCCGCCATGGCTTGGGCGTTGGAGCCGAAGCTCGCCGAGTGCACCAGCACCCGGTCCATCGACGAGTAGACCTTCTTGAAGATCCAGTCCTTGCCGAGGGTCGCGCCGACCGGCACATAGCCGCCCGACAGTGCCTTCGCGACACACACCAGGTCGGGCTCGACGCCGTCCTCGTGCTGGTACGCGTAGAAGTCGCCGGTCCTGCCCAGCCCCGTCTGCACCTCGTCGGCGATCAGCAGCGCCTTGTGGCGGTGCAGCAGTTCCTGGGCCGCGTACAGGAATCCCGGCGGCGCCTCGTGCACACCCTTGCCCTGGATGGGCTCCACGACGAAGCCCGCCACGTCGCCGCGCTTCAGCTCCCGCTCCAGCGCGTCCAGATCGCCGAGCTCGATCGCGGTGTCGGGGAGCAGCGGGGCGAAGCCGTCCCGGAAGCCCTCCTCGCCGTTGACCGAGAGCGAGCCGGTGGTCAGCCCGTGGAAGGCGTGCCTGCAGTAGACGATCCGCGGTTTCCCGGTCGCGTAGCGGGCGAACTTCAGCGCCGTCTCCACCGCTTCCGTGCCGCTGTTGCCGAAGAACACCCGGTCCAGATGCGGGGTGTGGGCCAGCAGCTTCTCGGCGAGCAGTCCCGGCAACGGCGGGCAGTCGAAGCGGGTGAGATCGGCGAGCGAGGCGTCGAGGACGTCGTGCAGCGCCTTGCGGACCACCGGGTGGTGCCGGCCTAGGCCCAGCACCCCGAAGCCGGCGAGCATGTCGAGGTAGTCGTTGCCGTCCTCGTCCCAGAAGTACGCGCCCTCACCGCGCTCGTACACCTTGTCGAAGCCGATGGTGTGCAGCATCCGCGGCAGTTGATGGTTGAGATGTCTCGTGTGCAGCTCGTACCGTTCACGGCCGCGCTCCGCGAGGAGCCGCCCGAGATCGAACTCCTTGCTCATCGTCCGTGCTCCTCGAACTCCTTGCTCATTGTCCGTGTCCTCGGCATCCGTGCTCACAGCCCGTGCTCCCGCGGCTGCCCGGTCTCCTCGCGGCGTGCCAGGGCCGCGCTGATCCGCCCCGCGATCTCCGCCGGCGTCAGCCCGATGTCGGCCAGCACCTCGCCGCGCTTCGCGTGGGCGAGGAACTGCTCGGGGATGCCGAAGGTCCGCAGCGGTACGTCGGCCCCGGCGTCCCGCAGCGCCTGGCCGACGGCCGAACCGACCCCGCCGGTCCGGCTGTTGTCCTCGACGACCGCGACCAGGCGGTGCCGCTCGGCGAGCGGGGCGAGCTGCTCGTCCACCGGCTTGACCCAGCGCGGGTCGACGACGGTGCAGCGCACTCCGCGGTCCTCCAGCAGACCGGCCGCCTGCAGACAGACGGAAGCGAGCGCGCCGACCGAGACGAGCAGCACCTCGGCGTCGTCGCTCCGGTGGAGTACGTCCATCCCGCCGACCCGGTCCACGGCGGGCAGCGGCTCCCCCACCGACTCCTTGGGAAAGCGCAGCACGGTCGGCGCGTCCGTCACGTCCATGGCCTCGCGCAGCTGGGTCCGGAGCTGGACGGCGTCGCGCGGAGCGGCGACCCTGAGCCCGGGTACGACCTGGAGCACGGACATGTCCCACATCCCGTTGTGGGAGGGCCCGTCGACTCCGGTGACCCCGGCCCGGTCCAGGACGAACGTGACTCCGCACCGGTGCAGGGCGACGTCCATCAGGAGCTGGTCGAAGGCGCGGTTGAGGAACGTGGCGTAGACGGCGACGACGGGGTGCAGACCGCCGGTGGCGAGTCCGGCGGCGGAGACGACCGCATGCTGTTCGGCGATGCCCACGTCCCAGACCCGGTCGGGGAAGCGCTCGGCGAACTTCGTCAGACCGACGGGGTGGAGCATGGCCGCGGTGATCGCCACGACGTCGGGCCGTTCGGCGCCGATCGCCGCGATCTCGTCCCCGAACACCGAGGTCCATGACGGGCCGGCCGCCGGCGTCAGTGGTTCGCAGGTCAGCGGGTCCATCACCCCGACGGTGTGGAAGCGGTCGGCCTCGTCCCGCTCCGCGTGCCGGTAGCCGCGGCCCTTCTCGGTGAGGCAGTGCACCAGGACCGGCCCGTGGAAACGTTTCGCGCGGCGCAGCGCCGACTCGACGGCGGCGATGTCATGGCCGTCGATGGGGCCGACGTACTTCAGCCCCAGGTCCTCGAACATGCCCTGCGGGGCGAAGGCGTCCTTGAAGCCCTTCTTGGCGCCGTGCAGCGATTCGTACAGCTGCTTTCCGACGACGGGGGTGTGCTGGAGCACGTCCTTGCCCCAGGCAAGGAAGCGCTCGTAGCCGTCGGTGGTGCGGAGCGTGGCCAGGTGGTTGGCGAGGCCCCCTATCGTCGGGGCGTAGGAGCGCTCGTTGTCGTTGACGACGATGATCAGCGGGCGGTCCTTGGCGGCGGCGATGTTGTTCAGGGCCTCCCAGGCCATGCCGCCGGTGAGCGCGCCGTCACCGATGACGGCGACGACGTGGTCGTCCTTCCTCAGCACCTCGTTGGCCTTGGCGAGTCCGTCCGCCCAGCCGAGGACGGTGGAGGCGTGCGAGTTCTCGATGACGTCGTGCTCTGACTCCTCGCGGGAGGGATAGCCGGACAGACCGCCCTTGCCACGCAGCTTGGAGAAGTCCTGCCGGCCGGTGAGGAGCTTGTGGACGTAACTCTGGTGACCGGTGTCCCAGAGGATGCGGTCGACGGGCGAGTCGAAGACCCGGTGCAGGGCGATGGAGAGCTCCACCACCCCGAGATTGGGTCCCAGATGGCCACCGGTTCTGGCCACGGCGTGGATCAGGAAGTCCCTGATGTCCTCGGCCAGTTCGTCGAGTTCCGCTTCTGACAGCGCCTTGAGATCACGCGGCCCCCGGATGTGCTCCAGAAGTGTCACGTTCGGGCCCCCTCTCTGATCTGTTGAACAGCATGGCGGCGGGAAGGGCCCGGGGGGCCGTCCCCGTCGCCTCCACTCACCCGTGGTTTCCGGAGACCGTGTCCCGTGCCGCGCGCAGCGACTCCTTGAGGGAGCCCATGGTGGCGAGGACTGCGGTCGGCTCGTACCCGCAGTGCGCCATGCAGTTGGCGCAGCGCGGGTCCTTTCCACGGCCGTACTTGCTCCAGTCGGTCTCCTCGACGAGTTCCTTGTACGTGGGCACGTACCCGTCGCTCATCAGATAGCAGGGCCGCTGCCAGCCGAAGAGCGAGTAGTTGGGGATCGCCCATGCGGTGCACGGGAAGTCGACCTTGCCTTCCAGGAAGTCCAGGAAGAGGGGCGAGTGGTTCAGCCGCCAGCGCCGCCGGTTGCCGCCGGCGAAGGCCTTCCTGAACAGCTCGCGGGTCTGCTCGACGCCGAGGAAGTGCTCCTGGTCGGGCGCCTTCTCATAGGCGTACGCGGGCGAGATCATCATCTCGTCGACCTTGAGGTCGTCGTTGAGGTAGTTCAGCACCTCGATGACGGTCTGCGGGGTGTCGGTGTTGAAGAAGGTGGAATTCGTGGTGACCCGGAAGCCGCGCCGCTTGGCCTCCTTGATCGCCTCCACCGCTTCGTCGAACACGCCTTCCTTGGCGACCGACTCGTCATGGCGCTCGCGCAGCCCGTCGATATGGACGGCGAACGCGAAGAACGGCGACGGAGTGAAGTCGTCCATCTTCTTCCGCAGCAGCATCGCGTTGGTGCAGAGAAAGACGTACTTCTTACGCGCCACCAACTGCCGGACGATCTCGTCGATCTGAGGATGCATCAACGGCTCGCCGCCCGCGATCGAGACCATCGGGGCACCGGACTCCAGAACCGCGCCGACCGCCTGGGCGACCGGCATGCGCTGCTTGAGGATTCCGGCCGGGTGCTGGATCTTCCCGCAGCCCTCGCACTTCAGATTGCACGCGAACAACGGCTCCAGCTCCACGATCAGCGGAAACTTCTCACGCCTGCGGAGCTTCTGTTCAAAGAGGTAGGTCCCGACCCTGATGGTCTGACGGAGCGGCATGGCCATCTAGCTCACCTCCTGGGGAGCAGCAAAGAACGGTGCCATTCGTAGAAAGCCGGAAGGACGGCGCGGAGGACCCGGAAAGCCGATATTCCACCGCGCACCGTGCCGATACGGACCAGCTCATGCTCAGGAGCGTCCACGACCACCCGGACGGCCGCAACCGGGCGGGCTCCCGCGGTCAGGGCGCTGTGGAGCGTCGCGGCGGACTCCATGTCCACCGCGATCGCTCCGGTCGCTGCCAGCTCGGCCCGCTCCGAGCCGCGTACGACATGGTCGGAGCCGGTCAGCGGGCCGGTGTGGACGGTCCGCCCGGGCACCGCCCGGGCCAGCGCCCGCACGAGCGTCTCCGTACCGGTGCACGGCGAGACGCCCCAGGGACCCCGGGTCTCGTCGGCCACGACCACATCGCCCGGGTGCATACCCGCGGCGAGCCCGGCGCAGAAGCCGGACGCGACGACCGCCGTGTCGCGCGTGTGCTCTTCTCGGAGCAGGCGTTCGAGGGCACGTTGCGCGTTCTTCGGGCCGATGCCCGTACGGAGTACGGTCACCGGGCCCGGTGCGCCGCCGCGGCCGGCCCCGCGCAGGGCGAGACGCTCGATGCCGAGCGCACAGGCGATCAGCAGCGGCGGCGCCGCGGAGCCCGAGGGCTCCGTGGAAGCGTCCATTCAGCCCCCGTTCCGGCCGGCGAACGGTTCCCCGTGCAGATAGCGGCCGAGCGCGGTGAGCGGGAAGACCTGCCGGTACAGGTGGTAGTTGATGGAGAAGTCCCACGGGAAGCCGGTGCCGGTGAAGTACGGCTCGTCCCACGAGCCGTCCGGGCCCTGCGTCCCGGTGAGGAAGGCGATGCCCCGCTCGACCGCCTTGCCGTCCCGCTCCCCCGCAGCGAGCAGGGCCAGCAGCGCCCACGCGGTCTGTGAGGCGGTGGAGGCGCCGTGGCCGATCCACGTCGCCTCACGGTACGAGCGCAGGTCCTCGCCCCAGCCTCCGTCGTCGTTCTGCACGGATTCGAGCCAGCTGACGGCGCGCCGGATCGCCGGGTGCGAGGCGGGCAGCCCGGCCGCGGTCAGCGCCGGAACGACCGACCCCGTGCCGTAGATGTAGTTGACGCCCCAGCGCCCGAACCAGGCTCCGTTCGGTTCCTGTTCGCCGAGCAGCCACTCGATGCCGCGGCGGGTGCTCGGGTGGTGGGCCCGGCCCTCGTGGGCCAGCATCTCGACGACATGCGCGGTGACGTCGGCGGACGGCGGGTCGATGACCTCGCCGAAGTCGCAGAACGGCAGCCGGTTGGGGAAGGGGCTGGTGTTGTCGGCGTCGAAGGCCGCCCAGGCGCCGTTCTTCGACTGCATCCCGAGAGTCCAGCGGCCACCGCGCGCGACCGCGGCCTCGACCCGCGACGGGTCGGGGTGCCTGACCCGGCGCAGCGCCAGGATGACCTCGGCGGTGTCGTCGATGTCGGGGTAGTTGTCGTTGTGGAACTCGAACGCCCAGCCGCCCGGGGCGAGCCGTGGTTTGCGTACAGCCCAGTCGCCGGGCCGGACGATCTCCTCGGCGAGCATCCAGTCGGCGGCCTTGACCAGCGCGGGGTGGTCGGCGGGCAGTCCCGCGTCGGCGAGCGCGATGGTGGCGAGGCAGGTGTCCCAGACCGGTGACTGACAGGCCTCGATCATCCGCGCGCCGTCCTCGCGCCACACGGCGAACCGGTCCAGTGAGTCCAGGCCCGCGCGCAGCACCGGGTGCTGGAGGTCGTAGCCGAGCAGATGCAGGGCGATCACCGAATAGACGGCGGGGGGCTGGATCCCGCCCCAGCAGCCGTCGTTCTCCTGCCGCTCGATGATCCAGCGCGCCGCGCTGCTCATGGCCGCGCGGCGCAGCGGGCGCAGCGCGACCTTGTGATAGCGGTGCATCGCCTTGTCGAGGCGCTGGAAGACGCCGTCCCAACTCGCTGCGGGGGCGAGGGGCTGCGGGGGGTTGGGGCGGTGCCGGTCGGTGTGCAGCTCGTCGAGCGGGAACGGGGCGGGACGGACCGGACGCTTGGCGGAGACGATCGTGAGCGGCACGATGGTCTGCCGCGCCCAGCAGCCGAAGTCGTAGATGTTGAGCGGGAACCACGAGGGCAGATAGATCAGCTCGGGCGGAAGTTCCGGCAGGTCCTCCCATTTCCACCAGCCGAAGAGCGCGAGCCAGATGCGGGTGAAGACACGGCCGGCGGCGATGCCGCCCTGTGCGCGGATCCAGCTCGCGGCGCGCGCCATGTGCGGGTCGTCCGGCCGGTCGCCCGCGAGACGCAGGGCGACATACGCCTCGATGGTGGTGGAGAGTTCGCCGGGACCGCCGTAGAAGGTGGCCCAGGTGCCATCCTCACGCTGCTCGCCCCGGATGAACAGGGCTGCCGCATGGGTGGTCTTCTCGTCCTGGATGCCGAGGAACTGACGGAGCAGCAGGTCCTCGGCATCCATGGTGACATTGGTCTCGAGATCGGCCTTCCACCAGCCCTCGGCGTCCTGTTTGCCGAGCAGATATTCGACGGACCGCCGCGCCGCGTGTTCGGCGGCTGTGTGGGGGTCGGTCGGGTCGGGACGGGTGTCGGTCGTTTCGCTGGCCGCGGCTGCGCGGGGTTCCGAAGCCCCTGCGCTTCCGTCGGTCGTCGCTGTCATGGCTTCCCC
>NZ_JBSGZO010000215.1:0-14165 GCF_053611045.1 Streptomyces sp. NPDC054841
GGGCTTCGGTCGTTCCCGGCCGGGACCCGGTCGTTCCCGGTCGTTCTCCAATGAGTCTCGCCAGGGAGTCCCCAGGGGTGGGCGCTTGTGCGGGCGTACGGGCATCTGCGCAGGTCAGGCAGGGTTTGGCTAATGGATTTCGCCTGACGGCGCAGGTCATGTAATGTTGTTCCCGCAACGCCGACCGGGCCGAAAAGCCCGGGAGACAAGCACTCGTAGCTTAACGGATAGAGCATCTGACTACGGATCAGAAGGTTGCAGGTTCGAATCCTGCCGAGTGCACACAGCTCAGAAGCCCCTCGGGATCATCCCGAGGGGCTTCTGGCATCAGCGGGTGACACCAACGGCCATCTGTGACTCGAAGAGCCCCGAAGTGGCACGCCGTGACCGTCCCGGTGGCCGCCTTCGTGGAGTTCGTCGGGGCCGCCGTGCGCGGAATCCTCAGTGCTCGACCATGACGCAGGTGATCGTCGTCGTTCCGCCGCCTGTCTTGACGGCGAATTTGGCCCCGCTGAGACCGTCGACGTCGAACCTTCCCCGATCGTCCGTTGAGACGGTGCCCGAGCTGGACCCCGAGTAGGTCACCTTCGCGCTGCCGGGGAATCCCACACCCCAAAGGTGGTACTTGCCGTTCGACTCTCTTTCGACATTGCACGTCGCGCTGGGCGCGGCGCCGGGTGCTGTGGTGGTCGACGCGTATGCGGCAACCGCAGGGCCCAGCGCGAGCGCGGGGACGACCAGGGGTGCGAGTGCTGCGAGACGGCGTGTCCGGTTCATCGTTCTTCCTCCCTTGGGCGCTACCAGTGGGGCCGGTCGGGCGTGACGGCACCGTCACCGGCGGCATCGGTCGAACAGGGCGTCGATGGGGAAAGCCTCACTCCGTTCCGCCGTGAATGCATCACCCCACATGGGCGATATGTTCTGCTTGTTCGTCGAAGTGTTTCCCGTGAGGGGGCGGTGCCGTCACCGTGTCGTCCTTGAGCCGGGCAACCGGTTCGCTCTGTACAACGGTGGAGTACCGCAACCACAGCGGCCGTTCGTCGAAGGCCGAGCCCGCAGGTTCCCATCCTGCCGAGTGCACACAGCTGAGAGGCCCCCGGAGATGATCCGGGGGCCTCTTGCGTCGGGCAGTGGCACGGGGCGGTGCGTCTCTACGCTCCGCCCTCCGCCTCGGCGTCGGCGACGGCGATCGCGATGCCGAGTGCTTTGGCGATGTTGCCGGCTGCCGTCATGACGCGGGCTGTTCCCACGATGGGGGCGATGGCGACCAGGACATCCTGCAGCTGCTCGGTGGTCATGCCGGCCTGGAGGGCGGGGTCGATGTGGGCGACGTAGGAGATCGGCGGAGCGTCCGAGGCGGCGAGGGCCGCGATGCGGGTGAGCATGAACATGTCCGGGGCCAGCCCGCACCGCTCGATCGAGTCGACCGTCATCGCGGCGAGGGTGTCCAGTACCGGGGTTTCAGATGCTGTGGCCATGGCGGGATGTCTCCTGTTGGTGTGGTGACGAGGATCAGCGGGCGGTAGGGGCTCCGCATCCCGGTGCAGCGTCTACTGCTCGACCGTAAGTCCGTTTGCCGCGGACTGCCTGTTCAGGGGATCGTCCGAGGAACCTCCTGGAGATGATCCGGGGGTCACTTGGGTTGGATGTGGTTGAGGAGCACGGGGCATGAGCGTCGGCGGCCGGTGGCAGTGCCGGGGGATGGGCTGGGGCCAGGGGGTCCCGGTGCTGCGGTGGGCGCGGGGCGGGGCGCGGCGGGAGAGCCGGCTCGGGTACGGGCAGGAGATCGGGTTCCGTGGCGTCGGGGAGCGCGGCTGCCTGGGGGCCCGGGGGAACGCGTGTCCGGTCGGGGCCGTCGTCCCGGGGCGGAGTACGGGCGGGCTGTGCCCGGAGTGTGCGCGGCTGGACCGGGCGCACTCGGTGGCCGCCGACACCATCGCCGACGACCCGCGGACGTACCGGGTGTACCTGGCCTGGTTCGGCCCCGGGATGGTGAAGGTCGGCATCACCGCCGAGCAGCGGGGCGCGGCCCGGCTGCTGGAGCAGGGGGCCGTGGTGTTCGGCTGGCTGGGGCGCGGGCCGCTGATGGCGGCGCGGCGTACGGAGGAGCTGCTGCGCGCCGCGCTGGGCGTGCCGGACCGTATCCCGTACGCGCGGAAGCGTGCGGTGCGCGCGCTGCTGCCGGCCGGCGCGGGCGAACGGGCCGCCGAGGTCACGGAGCTGTACGCGAGGGCCGTGGGGCTCGCGGGGTGGCCGGAGGCGCTGGAGCGGGTCGGGTTCGAGGTGGTCGACCACGTCGGGGTGTTCGGGCTCGAAGGGCTCCCAGCGGCCTCGGGTGTGGTGCGGGAGCTGGTGGACGGCGGGACCGTCGCGGGGCGGCTGCTCGCCGCGGCCGGGCCCGATCTGCACCTGAGCACCCTTGAGGGGCGGGTGGTTGTGGTGGACACCCGCCTGCTGTCCGGGTGGGAGCTGGTCGGCGCCGATCCGCGCGGCCCCCTGACCGTGCCGGTCGACGAGCTGCCACGCGGCGTACAGGACGGGCTTTTCTGACCGTACGGTCAACAGGGTCGAGACGGCCTGGACGGTCGGGACGGCCCGGACGGTCGAGACGGCCCGGACGGTCGAGGCGGTCGAGGAGGTCGAGACAGTAAAGAATGGGATCCCTTTCGACCGGGCACCTGGACACCGCATCGACGCACGTCGGAGGGTGTTCGTCATGAGCGATCACCTTGTGGCGGGCATTGAACCGCCTTACTACACCGTGGTGTTCACGTCCCACCTGAAGGAAGATCCGAGCGGCTACGGCGAGACCGCCGTCCGTATGCAGGAGCTGGTCGAGCAGGTGCCCGGCTTTCTCGGGTACGAGTCGGCCCGCACCCCCGGCGGGCTCGGCATCACCGTCGGCTACTTCCGGGACGAGGAGGCCATAGCCGTCTGGCGGAAGAACCTGGAGCACCAGAGCGCGATCAGGCAGGGGCGCGCCGAGTGGTACGAGCGCTACAGCGTTCATGTCGGCAAGGTCGAGCGGAGCTACGCCTTTGAGCGCGAGTAGCGCGAGTAGCGCGAGTAGCGCGAGCAGTTCGAGTAGCGGGGACAGCGGGGACAGCGAGGGCAGTAGGGACAGCGGGGGCAGCCTGAGCAGCGTGAGTGAGGCTCAGGAGGTGCGGGCGTTCTGGGAGCGGCTCGGGCTGCCCGGACTCGTCGACGTGCACACGCACTTCATGCCCGAGCGCGTCCTCGACAAGGTGTGGGCGTACTTCGACGCCGTAGGGCCGCTGACCGGGGTCAAGTGGCCCATCGCGTACCGCGAGGAGGAGGACCGGCGGATCGCGCTGCTCCAGGGGTTCGGGGTGCGGGCCTTCACCTCGCTGCTCTATCCGCACAAGGCGGGCATGGCGGAGTGGCTGAACGGCTGGGCCGCCGACTTCGCCGCCCGGACGCCCGACTGCCTGCACACGGCGACCTTCTACCCCGAGGAAGGTGTGGAGCGGTACGTACGCCGGGCCGTCGAGAGCGGGGCGCGCGTCTTCAAGTCGCACATTCAGGTCGGGGCGTACGACGCCAACGACGCGCTGCTCGACCCGGTGTGGGGGCTGCTCTCCGACGCGGGGATCCCGGTCGTGATGCACTGCGGCTCCGGACCGGTCCCCGGAAAGTACACCGGGCCGGAGCCGGTCGCGCGGCTGCTCGCACGCCATCCGCGGCTGCCGCTGATCGTGGCGCACATGGGGATACCGGAGTACACGGACTTCCTGGACCTTGCGGAGCGGTACGGCGAGGTGCGGCTGGACACGACGATGGCGTTCACGGACTTCAGCGAGCGGCTCAGCCCCTTCCCGGTGAGCGAGCGGGCGCGGCTGGCGGATCTCGGGGAGCGGGTGCTGCTCGGGACCGATTTCCCGAACATCCCGTACCCGTATCCGCACCAGCTGAGGGCGCTGGAGCGGCTGGAGCTGGGGGACGACTGGCTGCGAGCGGTCTGTTACGAGAACGGCGCCCGGCTCTTCTCGCTGCGTCCCTGAGACGGTTCTCAGGGAATTCACAGGCAGGGGAAAGGCGGCTCTCACGGCACGGTCCGAGGGTGGGACCATGACGACGACCTCTCCCCTGGGACGCACCGAACTGCGCAGGCCGGACGGCGGCGCCGTCCGCGTGCTCGTCGTGGACGACGAGGCCTCCCTCGCCGAGCTGCTCTCCATGGCGCTGCGCTACGAAGGGTGGGAGGTGCGCAGCGCCGGCGACGGCGCGGGCGCGCTGCGCTCGGTGCGCTCCTTCCGGCCCGATGCCGTGATCCTGGATGTGATGCTGCCCGACATGGACGGGCTGGCCGTCCTCGGCAGGCTGCGGCGCGAACTGCCCGACGTGCCCGTGCTGTTCCTCACGGCGAAGGACGCCGTCGAGGACCGGATCGCGGGTCTTACGGCGGGCGGCGACGACTACGTCACCAAGCCGTTCAGCCTGGAGGAGGTCGTGGCGCGGCTGCGCGGGCTGATCCGGCGCTCGGGGGCGGCCTCGGCCGTACGGAGCGAATCGCTGCTCGCCGTCGGTGACCTGACCCTCGACGAGGACAGCCACGAGGCGACCCGGGCCGGTACGCCGATCCATCTCACGGCGACCGAGTTCGAGCTGCTGCGCTATCTGATGCGCAATCCGCGGCGCGTGCTCAGCAAGGCGCAGATCCTCGACCGTGTCTGGTCGTACGACTTCGGCGGCCAGGCCAACGTCGTCGAGCTCTACATCTCCTATCTGCGGCGGAAGATCGACGCCGGCCGCTCCCCGATGATCCACACCAGGCGCGGTGCGGGGTATCTGATCAAGCCCGGGGAGTAGCCCCGTGAGCAACCGGGCGAGTGGTCCGGTGAACAGCCCGGTGAGTGGTCCGGTGAGTGGCCGGGCGACCGGTCCGGTGAGTGGCCGGGCGACTGGTCCGGTGAGTGGCCCGGCGACCCGTGACATGGGCCGGAGATGGTCGCTGCGGACCCGGCTCGTGGTTTCGGCGGTCGTGCTGATCGCGGTCGTCGCGGCGGTCATCGGCACGGTCACGACGTTCGCGCTGCGGACCTATCTGTACGGGCAGAAGGACGAGCAGCTGCACGGTCTCGCGCTGCGGGCCGCCGGGCCGCCGCCGGAGGCACCCCGCGGCCTGCGGCTGCCGGACAACCCGCTGCGGTTCGTCACCGGGGGCGGCGCGCCGCTCGGCACGGTCGGTGCCGAGGTGGCCGCCGACGGCTCCCTCGGTGACGGGCTCGTCTCCGCACAGCAGGAAACGGACGGAGGTCCGCAGCTCACGGACCGTGCGCTGGCGGAGGCGGAGAAGGCGGCGCTCGCCGGTGTCCCGCGTGACCTCAAGGCGCACAGCGTGGAGATCCCCGGGCTCGGCGACTACCGCGTCGAGTACGTGTCGGGCGGCAACGGCGCGTTCCTCGTCGGCGTACCGCTCGCCGAGGTGCACAGCACCATCGGCACGCTCGTCGTCGTCGAGATCTGTGTGACCGGTGCCGGGCTGATCGCCGCCGGGCTGGCGGGCGGGACGCTCGTCGGGGTCGCGCTGCGGCCGCTGCGGCGGGTCGCCGCGACCGCCGCCCGGGTCTCCGAACTCCCGCTGCACAGCGGCGAGGTGGCGCTGTACGAGCGCGTACCGGACGCCGAGGCCGATCCGCGCAACGAGGTCGGACAGGTCGGCGCGGCGCTCAACCGGATGCTCGACCATGTCCACTCCGCGCTGCACGCGCGGCAGGAGAGCGAGACGCGGGTACGGCAGTTCGTCGCGGACGCCAGCCATGAGTTGCGCACTCCGCTCGCCTCGATCCGCGGGTACGCCGAGCTGACGCGCCGCGGCCGGGAGGAGACCGGGCCCGACACCCGCCATGCGCTGGGGCGGATCGAGGCGGAGGCGACCCGGATGACGGGGCTGGTCGAAGATCTGCTGCTGCTGGCGCGCCTCGACGCGGGACGGCCGCTCTCGTACGAGAGCACCGATCTCTCGATGCTCGTCGTGGACGCGGTGAGCGATGCCCGCGCCGCCGGACAGGACCACCTGTGGCGGCTGGACCTGCCGGACGAACCCGTGACGGTACGGGCCGACCCGGCACGGCTCCAGCAGGTACTGGTCAATCTGCTGGCCAATGCCCGTACCCACACCCCGCCCGGGACCACGGTGACCGCGCGGGTCCGGCCCCTCGACTGCCGGACGGCCGTCGCCTTGGAGGTCCGGGACGACGGGCCCGGCATTGCACCCGCACTGGTCCCGCACGTCTTCGAACGTTTCGCACGCGGTGACGCCTCGCGCTCGCGGCACGCCGGGAGCACGGGTCTCGGGCTGGCGATCGTGCAGGCCGTCGTCGCCGCGCACGGCGGGACGGTGGGCGTGGAGAGCGTGCCGGGCCGCACGGTCTTCTCCGTACGTCTGCCGCTCGCGCGGCTCGGGCAGGAGATCCGGGACTCACAGACGGCGCACAGGCTCACCACACAGCCGTGACAGCAGCCCTGGCGAGAGTCAGGGCCATGCGAACCGACACTGCACCGGGCACCCTGCCGGCACGGGAGCATCTGCCCGTCGGCATGGCGGGCACGCCCGTACTCGACGTGGTGATTCCCGTCTACAACGAGGAGAAGGATCTGGAGCCGTGCGTACGGCGGCTCCACAGCCACCTCGCGCGCACATTCCCGTACAGCTTCCGGATCACGGTCGCCGACAACGCGAGCACCGACCGCACGCCGCAGGTGGCGGCCGCGCTCGAAGCCTCGATCCCGGGGGTACGGGCGTACCGGCTGGAGGATAAGGGGCGCGGCCGTGCGCTGCGCGCCGTGTGGGCGGCCTCCGACGCGCCCGTCCTCGCGTACATGGACGTGGATCTGTCCACCGACCTCAACGCGCTGCTGCCGCTGGTCGCCCCGTTGATCTCCGGGCACTCGGATCTCGCGATCGGGTCGCGGCTCGCGCGGTCGTCGCGCGTGGTGCGCGGCCCGAAGCGGGAATTCATCTCCCGGGCCTACAACCTGATCCTGCGCTCCTCGCTGGCCGCCCGCTTCTCCGACGCGCAGTGCGGGTTCAAGGCGATACGGCGGGACGTCGCCGAGCGGCTGCTGCCGATGGTCGAGGACACCGGGTGGTTCTTCGACACCGAGCTGCTGGTGCTGGCCGAGCGGGCGGGGCTGCGGATCCACGAGGTGCCGGTGGACTGGGTCGACGACCCCGACTCCACCGTCCACATCGTGCGGACGGCCGTCGACGACCTGAAGGGCGTCTGGCGCGTGGGGCGCGCGCTGGCGGTCGGCGCACTGCCGCTGGACCGGCTGGCGCGGCCGTTCGGCGACGACCCGAGGGACCGGCAACTCAGCGGCGTACCGGGCGGACTGGCCCGGCAACTGGTCGGCTTCTGCGTGGTCGGCGCGCTCTCCACGCTCTTCTATCTGCTGCTGTACTCCGCCTTCCGCGCGGGCGTCGGGCCGCAGTCGGCCAACGCGGGCGCGCTGCTGGTGTCGGCCGTCGCCAACACGGCGGCGAACCGGAGGCTCACGTTCGGGGTACGAGGGCGGGAGCGCGCCGTACGCCACCAGGCCCAGGGCCTCGTCGTCTTCGGCATCGGCCTCGCCCTCACCAGTGGCTCCCTCGCGGCGCTCGACGCGGCTTCCGGCAGTCCGTCCCACGGCACGGAACTGGCGGTCCTGATCGTCGCCAACCTCGCGGCGACGGTGCTCCGTTTCCTGCTCTTCCGCGCGTGGGTCTTCCCGGACCGGCACGGCGACGGCCCCGCGGGGCCCGGACACGAGCAGTACGGCGACGCGACCGTTCAGCTGCGAGGCCTGCGTTGCGGCGACGAGACAGCCGCGAACACGACGACGAACACGACCGCGACGAACACGAACACGGGGACTCGACGATGACGACTCTGCCGCACGACAAGTACGAGGGGCTGCCGGGCGCTGACGCTTCCGCGTCGCTCCGGGCCGCCGAGGCGGCGGCCGATGGGGCGGCGGCCGATGGGGCGGCGCACGCCGCCCCGCCCCGCGCCCGGATCTGGCGGGGGGGGGCCGAGGACCCCGCCTGGGTGCGGCCCGCCGTGCTCGCGCTTCTCGTGCTCACCGGGCTGCTGTACCTGTACAACCTCAGCGCCTCCGAATACGCCAACTCCTTCTACTCCGCCGCGGTTCAGGCCGGCAGTGAGAGCTGGAAGGCCTTCTTCTTCGGCTCCTCCGACGCCGCGAACTCCATCACCGTCGACAAGCCGCCCGCCGCCCTCTGGCCCATGGCCCTGTCCGTGCGGCTGTTCGGCCTCGGCTCGTGGCAGATCCTGCTGCCCGAGGTGCTGATGGGCGTGGCCACGGTCGGCGTCGTGTACGCGGCCGTGCGGCGGCGGTTCAGCCCGGCGGCCGGGCTGATCGCGGGAGCGGTGCTGGCGCTCACTCCGGTCGCCGCGCTGATGTTCCGGTTCAACAATCCTGACGCGCTGCTCGCGCTGCTCATGACCGTCACCGTGTACTGCGTGCTGCGCGCCCTCGAAGGCGCGCGTACCAAGTGGCTGGTGTGGGCGGGCGTCGCGGTCGGCTTCGCGTTTCTGACCAAGACTTTGCAGGCCTTTCTGATTCTTCCGCCGCTGGCGGTCGTGTACGCGGTGTGCGCGCCCACGACCGTACGGCGACGCCTCGGCCAACTCGCGCTCGCCGGGCTGGCGTTGATCGTGTCCGGCGGCTGGTGGGTCGCGATCGTCGAACTGTGGCCCGCGTCCTCGCGCCCGTACATCGGAGGCTCGCAGAACAACAGCTTCCTGGAGCTCACCTTCGGCTACAACGGCCTCGGCCGGATCAACGGCAACGAGACCGGCAGCGCGGGCGGCGGCGGAGGCGGAGGCGGCGGCGGTGACGGCCGTCCGGGCGGCGGCTGGGGCGAGACCGGCATCGGGCGGATGCTCAACGAGAGCATCGGCGGCCAGATCTCCTGGCTGCTGCCCGCAGCGCTGATCCTGCTGGCCGCGGGGCTGGTCACCCTGTGGCGGGCGAAGCGCACCGACACCGCCAGGTCCGCCTTCCTGGTGTGGGGCGGCTCGCTGCTGATGACCCTCGCGGTCTTCAGCTTCATGGCCGGCATCTTCCACGAGTACTACACGGTGGCGCTGGCCCCGTACATCGCGGCGCTCGTCGGCATGGGCACGACGGTGCTGTGGGAGGAGCGCGCGCAGTTCGCCTCGCGTGTGGCGCTGGCAGCCACGGCGGCCGCGACCGCGGTCTGGGCATACGTGCTGCTGGGCCGTGCGGAGGACTTCGTGCCCTGGCTCGGCCCGGCGGTGCTGGTGGGTGGCCTCGTGGCGGCGGCCGGGCTGCTGTTCGCGGGGCGGCTCGGGCGACGGCTTGCGCTCGGTGCGGCCGGCCTCGGTCTGGCGGCCGGGCTCGCCGGGCCGCTGGCGTACACCCTGTCCACGCTGGACACCGGTCATCAGGGCTCGATCGTGACGGCGGGTCCGGCCTCGATGCGGGGCGGTCCGGGCGGCGGTGGTCCTGGCGGCCGCGGCGGTGACGGCGGCGGGGCGCGGATGATGCCGCCCGGTACGACCGGAGCGATGCCCGGCGGAATGCCTGGCAGTGGCATGGGCCAGCCCCCGACGGGCGGCCAGGGCAGCCAGGGCGGCCAAGGTCAGGGCCAACAGGGCCAGATGCCCGGCATGGGCCAGAACCAGCAGGGTCAGATGCCCGGCGCGGGTCAGGGCGGGCAGGGCCAGGGCCTGGGTCAGGGTGAACTCCCCGGCCGCGGTGGCGGCGGCATGGGCGGCCTCCTCAACGGCGCCGACGTCAGCTCCGCCGTCGCGGACAAGCTCAAGCAGAACGCCTCCGACTACACCTGGGCCGCCGCCGCCATCGGCTCCCAGAACGCCGCCGGCTACCAGCTCGCCACCGAGAAGCCGGTCATGGCGATCGGCGGCTTCAACGGCAGCGACCCGTCCCCGACCCTCGCGCAGTTCAAGCAGTACGTCGCCGCGGGGAAGATCCACTACTTCATCACGAGCGGCGGCATGGGCGGCGGCATGGGCGGCCCCGGAGGCAACGCCAGTAGCGGGATCTCCACCTGGGTCGAGGAGAACTTCACCCAGGTCACCGTGGACGGCACCACCCTCTACGACCTGACGGCCGAAAAGTAATCCCTATACAGCGTATGAGAAACCCTTGTACGGTGTACGAGACCAAGTCCCGTACACCGTACAAGGAGCCCGGAGATGACGGCGACGACCGCCGAGACCACCTCCACCGCCCCCACCGGCGGCCACCCGCAGCGCTGGCTGATCCTCGGCGTCATCTGCCTCGCCCAGCTCACCGTGCTGCTCGACAACACCGTCCTCAGCGTCGCGATCCCCTCCCTCACCACGGAGCTCGACGCCTCGACCGCCGACATCCAGTGGATGATCAACGCGTACTCACTGGTCCAGTCGGGCCTCCTGCTCACCGCGGGCAGCGCCGCCGACCGCTACGGCCGCAAGAAGATGCTCGCCGCGGGCCTCGCCCTCTTCGGTCTCGGCTCACTGGCGGCCGGACTCGCCCAGGACGCCGGGCAGCTGATCGCCGCCCGCGCGGGCATGGGCATCGGCGGCGCGCTCCTGATGACCACGACCCTCGCCGTGGTCATGCAGATCTTCGACGAGAAGGAGCGGGTGAAGGCGATCGCGCTCTGGGCCACCGTGGGCTCGCTCGGCTTCGCCGCGGGACCGCTGATCGGCGGCGTCATCCTGAACCACTTCTGGTGGGGCATGATCTTCCTGATCAACCTGCCGGTCGCGCTGGCCGGTCTGATCGCCGTCGTGAAGCTCGTCCCCGAGTCCAAGGCTGTGTCTTTCCGGGGGGCAACCCCCGGACCCCCGGTCCAGGGCGACCGGCCCGACCTCGTCGGCGCGCTGCTCTCCACCATCGGTATGACGGCCGTGGTGTACGCGATCATCACCGGGCCGGAGCACGGCTGGCTCTCCGCCCAGGTGCTGGTACCGGCCGTCATCGGGGTCCTCGTCCTCGGCGCGTTCGCGCTCTGGGAGCTGCGCGTCCCGTATCCGATGCTGGACATGCACTTCTTCCGCAACCAGCGCTTCGTCGGCGCGGTCGCGGGCGCACTGCTCGTCGTCTTCGGCATGGGCGGCTCGATCTTCCTGCTCACCCAGCATCTGCAGTTCGTGCTCGGCTACGAGCCGCTGGAGGCCGGTCTGCGCATGGCGCCGTTCGCGCTCACCATCGTCGTGCTCAACCTCTCGGGCCTCGGCCCCAGGGTCGTGGTCAAGCTCGGCACGCCGCTCACCGTTCTCGTCGGTATGGCGCTGGTCTCGGGCGGACTTGCGGCCATAGCCGTCCTCGGCGGCGGTACGGCCGGCAGCTACGGAGGGATGCTGCTCGGCCTGGTCCTGATGGGCGCCGGTATCGCGGTCTCGCAGCCCGCGATGGCCACTGCGATCATGAGTGCCATTCCGACCGAGAAGGCGGGTGTGGGCGCGGGCGTCAACGGCACGCTGGCGGAGTTCGGCAACGGCCTCGGCGTCGCGGTGCTCGGAGCCGTGCTGAACTCCCGGTTCGCCTCGCTCGTCGCCGTCTCGGCGGCCTCGCTCCCCGCTGCGCTCGCCGCGGCCAAGAGCCCGGCGGAGAAGGCGCGTATCGCCGATGCCTTCGCCGCCAGTCTGCAGACGAGCCAGCTCGTCGGCGCGGCGGCGGTGCTGGCGGGCGGAGTGCTGGCCGCGGTGCTGCTGCGGCGGGCCGAGCGGGCAGACTCCGTGCGGATGGCGGCATAGCATCTGAACTGGGGGACCGCCGACGGGAACGAGGAGGGTACGCCATGGTGTCGGCAGCCGACCGTACGAAGCACCGGGCGGTGACGAGCGTATGGCTGGAGGGCAAGGCCCCCCGGGGCCGCAAGGCCGACCAGCCGTCCGGGCTCGACCGGGACAAGATCACCGCGGTGACGGTACGGATGCTGGACGCGGAAGGGCTGGCGAAGTTCTCCATGCGCCGGCTCGCCGCGGAGATCGGCGTGACCGCGATGTCGGTCTACTGGTACGTCGACACCAAGGACGAGCTGCTGGAACTGGCCCTCGACTCCGTCTACGGCGGAATGCGGCTGCCCGACCCGGCGCAGGAGGGTGCGGACTGGCGCGACCAGATCCGCGAACTCGCCGCCGCGTACCGCCGGTTGCTCGTCGCCCACCCCTGGGTCTCCGCGCTCGTCGGTTCGTACCTGAACATCGGCCCCCACTCGCTGGTCTTCGCGCGCACCGTGCAGGGGGTCATCGGCAACACCGGACTCCCGCTGAACTGGCAGGCGGCCGGCATGGCCGCGGTCTTCCAGTTCGTCTACGGAATCGGCACGGTCGAGGGCCACTTCAAGAAGCGCTGCGTCGACGCCGGGATGTCGCTGGACGAGTTCTATGCGGAGGCCATGGGCGCAACCCGGAGCATGCCCGAGCTCGCGGAGATGCTCCAGGACGCGGAGAAGGTCATCGAGGCGCGGGGCGGGGACACGGTCGAGGAGATGCTCGACCGGGACTTCGACAACGCGCTGGAGCTGGTGATCGCGGGCATCGAGACGATGGTGGCCCGGGGGTAGGGGGCGTCTGCGGCGGGCCCACGCGGCGGAGCCGCACATCGGACACTGCCCCCGCCCCGCCGTCCGGAACTGGGGCAATCTCCCCTGGACCTCCAGGTCGTGCCCGGCACCGTCCGGTCGCCCCGGCTGTCCGTCCTCGAACGCCGGACGGGCTCGGAACGAGCCCCGTCGGCAGGACAGGGCAGGGGCGAGGCGGGGCCAGGGCCTAGTAGAGGTCAGGCCTTCGAGCTCAGCCTCGCGGGGAAGCCGCCCTTCGCCACCGGTCCCCACCGCACCGGAGTGATCCGGATGATCGACTTGTTCTGCTTGATCATCGCCTCGCGGTACTCGTCCCAGTCCGGGTGCTCGCCCCCGACGTTGCGGAAGTACTCCACGAGGGGTTCCACCGAATCCGGCGCGTCGATCACCTCCGCCGTGCCGTCGATCTGGACCCACGGTCCGTCCCAGTCGTCGCTCAGCACGATGACGCTCACCCGCTCGTCCCGCTTTGCGTTCCGGGTCTTCGCGCGCTCGGGGTAGGTCGAGATGACGATGCGGCCCGAGTCGTCGACGCCGCAGGTCAGCGGGGAGCCCTGCGGGGAGTCGTCGGTGCGGCGGGTGAGGAGGATCGCGCGGTGGCGAGGCCGTACGAACTCCAGCAACTGGTCCAGGTCCACCGGGGTGGTGCTCGCGATGTTGGGTGCCATGCCCGCACCCTAGGGCAGGGTCGCGCCCTGGACCGCCTGACACCCCTGGACCGCCTGTCACCCCTTGATTGCTTGAATGGCGAGTTCCACCTTCAGTGTCGTCCCGATCGCCGAGATGCCCGCCTGCACGACCTGGTTGTAGTTCATCGCGAAGTCCTCCCGGCGCAGTTCGGCCGTGGCGTGGAAGGCCGCTCGCACGCCGCCCCAGGGGTCGGGGCCCGTGCCGAGGTACGACAGCGACAGCTCCACCTCGCGCTCGACCCCGTGCAGGGACAGCATGCCGTGCACCGTCCAGCGGTCCGGTCCGGCCGGCGTCAGCCCATGGCTGCGGTAGGTGATCTGCGGGAAGCGCTCCACGTCGAGGAAGTCCGGCGACTTGAGGTGCTTGTCCCGCAGGCCGTTGCCGGTGTCGATGGACGCCGCGCCGATCACGGCGTCCACCCGGGAGCGCGCCACGTCCTCCGCGATGTCGATCCGGCCGTCGAACTCGGTGAACCGGCCGTGCACGCTGGAGATCCCCAGGTGCTGGGCGACCGCGCCCACCGACGAGTGCGCGGGATCCACCGACCAGACGCCGGGCGGCGGCAGTTCGGCCCCGCCCTGCCGGGCCAGCACGACCGTGCCGACCTCTGCCCGTCCGCTCGCCGTGACCAGTGCGGTCGAGGCGGACGGGGCGTAGCCGACCGCCGTGACGATCACCGTGTGGGGACCGGCCGGCAAGGGGACGTCGGTCCTCACCGCGCCGTCCGTGTCCGCCTCGGCCCGCAGTACCTGCGCGCCGGTCGTGTCCGTCACCGTCACCACCGCGTGCTGGACCGCCCAGCCGTCCCGGGTCCGTACCTGTGCCTGCAGTCCCATCCCGTTTCGTCTCCTTGCCGATAAGTCGCCGGGGCGGCAGGCCGTCCCCTGCC